>NZ_CP067128.1 GCF_028553725.1 Paracoccus alcaliphilus | reverse complement strand
ATTGTTCACGGCACTGCCCCTCATGCTCTGGCTTCTGGCGTGGCGGCTGTGCCGATTGTTACGCTTTTGGCCGTCTTATTCTGTTTCTTTCGTAATTAAATGCGTGCTTTTCTCGATTCTCGCAAGGGTTTTTCGACACCCAACCATATATTGTGGCTGTTCTCAGGCGCTCAACAAGCCGGAAAGGTTGCAAAAGTAAGGCATATATGCAATATGTAATGCTAATCTAACATCTTCATTGGGGGTAGGCATGTCCGAATCGACCATCACCATCAAAGGCCAGACGACATTGCCCAAGGCCGTGCGGCAGGCGCTGGAATTGGCGCCCGGTGACCGGTTGCGCTATGTGATTTTGGATGACGGACAGGTGCGGCTGATGCGGACCCGGCCGGTTGCGGAGCTGGCGGGGATCCTGCGGCGGGAAGGGCAAAAACCGGTCACCTTGGAAGAGATGGAGCAGGCCATCGCCGCTGGTGCGCGTGAGGCATGATCGCACTGGATACGAATGTGGTCGTCCGCTTTCTGACGCAGGACGACCCGCAGCAATACGCGCAGGCCGCATCGCTGTTGGCCGGTCTCAGCCCGGATCGCCCCGGATTCCTGTGCCGGGAAGTCATGGTCGAACTGGTCTGGGTATTAGAGCGCGCCTATCACCTGCCGCGCCACGATATTGCGGCTGCGATCGACGGGCTGCTGGCAGCGAAGGAGCTTCAGATAGAAGCTGCTGACCGTGTTGGCCTTGCTGTTGAACGGTATCGACTGGGCGGCGCGGGGTTTTCCGATCAGATGATCGCGCTTGCGGCGATGGATAATGGCTGCGACGCGACCTTCAGCTTTGATCGCAAGGCAGTGGCCGGGGCAGGGATGGCCTCCGTGCCAGCGAGTTTCTGACCCCTCACCCGAGCAGATCTGCTGCTGGATTGCTGGCGCTGTCGATATCGGCGTAATAGCTCTGGGCCTGAGCGGCGGAGCGGTGCAGGCTGAGCTGCATGGCGGCGGCCAGCGGCGCGCCGTCCAGTGCGGCCTGGGTCAGAAACCCGGCGCGCAGCCCGTGGGGCGAGGCGAAGCCGGGCGGATAGCCGGCCAGCGCCAGCCGGTGGGCGATGATCTCGCGCAGCCCTTCCGGGCTCAGCCGCCGGGTCAGCACCCGGTCGGCGCTGCTGACCGGCCGGAACAGCGGCCCGGCGCGGATCCCCGACAGGTTGATCCAGTCGACCAGCGCCCGCGCCGGGCGGCCCTTCAGCGGCAGCCGCGGCGCGGCCTCGGGTCCGGTGGTCTTGCTGCTCAGCAGCCGGATCCGCAGCAGGCCGGCTTCGGCGAAGTCTTCGGTCAGCACATCGTCGCGGTTCAGCGCCACGATCTCGGCCCGGCGCCGGCCGCCCGCGGCAAAGCCCAGCATCAGCAGGGCGCGGTCGCGCAGCCCGCGCTGGCTGTGATCGCAGCTGGCCAGCATCGCCTCCAGCACCTCGCGGGTGATCGGGTTTGCGGATTTGCGCGCCCGCGGCCGGGCGGCGGCGCGCCGGGCCCGGCCGCGGGCCTGGGCGATCAGCGGCGCCTCGAAGGGCGAGGCGAGGTTGCGTAGGCGGTGGAGCGCCCGCCAGGAGGCGATGCGCCGGTCCAGCGTCGCCGGCGCCGGGCAGGCGAGCGAGCGCCGGAGCCCGGCGGCGATCAGCGCCTCGGCCGCGGCGCGGGCCGGGCCGGTGGCGGCCGACAGATCGACGCTGTGATCGAGGATGAAGCGCAGCGCCACCGCCTCGCTTTCCGGCCAGGCCGGATCGGTGCCGAAGGCGGCGCGTTTCCAGGCGGCGATATAGGCCAGATCGCCTGCCTGGGCGCGCAGGGTGTTTTCCGGTGTGCCGCGGCGGAACAGATCGGCCAGGGCCTGCGCCTCATCGGCACCGAGCGCGGTCTCCGGGCGGGGCAGGGGGGCGGGATTTTTGGGCATCATGGCGGCAGTTTGCCCCCTTGCCGGGGCTGCGGTCAAGCCTGCCGATAACTGCACCTTATCGGCAGGAATGAAGACATCAGAAAAAGCAGAAAGTAAGCCGCAATAAATATAGTACCTGCGGGGGTACATTATTAAGATATTGACACGTAGCAGTGTAATTTTCGAAGGCTGTACGGCCGGGTGTGGGAAATGGGCGCGGCCTCGCGAGCGGGGCGTGACCGGAGGGCGGATTCCGCTCGCGCATTTCCGGCCGCTACTTGAGGCGGCGCAGGAGGAGGGACTTTCACTCACTGCTGAAGACTTCCTGCCTGTAGCGGATGTTCAGGAATCGCCGGGCCCATAGGAGCATTTGGAGGAGGTCATCGTGAGCCATGAGGGCACAAATTGGGCGATTAAGCAGCCTGGCCTCCGTCCTGCCACCAAGATTGTTCTGTGGCATCTCGCTGATCGTCACAATCCTGATTTTGGCTGCTTCCCGTGTCAGGAGCGTCTGGCTGCTGGCGTTGATGCTGTGACCGCCCCCCGACGGCCTCTGTGTGCCAAGGTGGGTCGCCCCACGGTGGCGCTCAAGGGCCCCATGGCCAGATCTCCATCAAAGCCCCGCTCGACACGCTCGAGCGCTTCCGACAGATGTGCGCCGATGATCGCCGGACCTAGGCTCAGGACTCATAGCCAATAAATGACGAGCGCCGCGAGTGCGATGGCGGAGAGGAAGACCTTTGGGCATCTGTCGTATCGGGTCGCCACACGTCGCCAATCCTTGAGCCTGCCGAACATGATCTCGATGCGATTGCGCCGTTTGTAGCGTCGCTTGTCGTATTTCACGGGCGTCTTGCGCTGCTTTCGGCCGGGGATGCAGGCGCGTATCCCTTTGTCTTTCAACGCGTCTCTGAACCAGTCGGCGTCATAGCCCCGGTCCCCGAGCAGCCATTCCACGTTTGGCAAGCTACCCAGCAAAGCCCGTGCGCCGATGTAGTCGCTGACCTGCCCGGCGGTGACGAAAAGATTGAGTGGGCGTCCCTGACTGTCACAGACGGCGTGCAGCTTGGTGTTCATGCCGCCCTTCGTTCGGCCAATCAGGCGTCCACGCCCCCCTTTTTCGCGGCCATGCTGGTCGCGGTTCGGTGGGCTTTGAGATAAGTCGCGTCGATCATGACCGTCTTTTCCTCGCCGTGATCGGCTGCCAGGCCAGCCATCATCTGCGCAAAGATGCCCTTGTCGCTCCACCGCTTCCATCGGTTGTAGAGCGTCTTGTGGGGGCCGTATTCCGCAGGCGCATCGCGCCAACGCAACCCATTGCGATTGATGAAGATAATCCCGCTCAAGACACGCCGATCATCGACGCGGGGTTTGCCGTGGGACTTCGGAAAATAGGGCTCAAGACGCGCCATCTGGGCGTCGGTCAACCAGAAGAGATCAGACATGTTCACCGCTCGTTTTTCGAACCGTGAATCACGCCGCCTCGCAGAAATCAATGGGTCCTGACCCTAGATCACCCCCCTTGAGAAGGGGCTTCAGCAGCTCGACGCTTCGGGGGTCCTGGGCGCAGAGACGCTCTTTGGTGGCGCTGTCGATCACGAAGGCCGCGTTCAGGCCGGTCTTGATACCGTAGAGCGGTGATCCGTAAACGTCTTTCAGGGTTTTCTTGTCGGACCTGATCTTGTCCCGCAGGGTGCGCAGTGCGGTGTTTTCCAGCTCCCATGATCCGGCCCCAAGGGCAGCTTGTGGATACGGCCCGGCGGCAGCTTCCCAAGTGGCCTGAAAGTTTGCTTCTGGCAGGGCATCCAGTTGCCAGAACCGTAATTCGTGGCCCTTAGGGGCTAACCCGCGTTTCATGGTCAGGATGGCGGGCGTCGTATTTACGCCCTCGAAGACTTGTAGGTCGCCAAAATCGACCACGCTTTCGATGGTTGCCTCTTTCAGAAGATATTCGCGCAAAGGCTTTCCCGAGCCGGTCTTGAAGAAGGTGTTCGAGGAAATATAGCCCAACCGCCCGCCTGGTTTCAGAAGGCGCAGGCCGCGTTCGAAGAAGTAGCAGTAAAGATCGGCCCGGTCAGAAACTACCTCATAGCGCTTTTCCAGATAGGGTTTCAGCAGCTTCAAAAATTCCATCCGCACATAGGGCGGGTTGCCCAGGACCACGTCGAAGCCGCCTTCGGCAAAGACGCCGGGGAAGGCCGTTTCCCAAGTGAAGGCGTGATCGAGATAGGCGAAGTTGCTGTCCTCGATCAGGCTGTCGCCGACGCGGATGCTGCCCGACAGGCTGTCCAGAACCTTCCCGCGCTGGGCGGTCTTGATCCAGAGCGACAGTTTGGTGATCTCGATGCTTTCCTCGTTCACGTCCACGCCAAATAGGTTGTCGGTCAAAATTTCGCTGTCCGGGACATAGTCGAGCAGATCGCCAAAATGTTCAGCCTTGGGCAGCAGGTCTTTGATCTTGTCGTTTACGCGGGTCAGTTCGGCCTTCATGAAGTCGAAGGCCATGATCAGGAACACGCCGGAGCCACAGGCGGGATCGACAATGCGCAGAGATTTCAGGCGATAGCGATAGGCTTGCCAGGCTTCCAGTTCGGCCGATTTTCTCCGCCAAGGGATGCTTTCGTAGTCGGTGACATCCGCGCCTTTCTTGGCGTGGCCGCGCAGGGTGTCTTCGAAGATTTCCCGCAGATGCGCGCCTAGGGTTTCGGCCACGATGAAGCGCGCGATGTAATCAGGGGTATAGACCACCCCGTCACGCTTGCGCCGCCCGCTTGTGCCGGTGGTTTTCTCGGGTTCTTCCTCTTCACCGCGCGCGATCGCTTGCAGGCGTTCCACGTCCGCGATGGACTGTTCAAAGATGTGGCCGAGGACCGTGACCGAGACTTCGGAGGCGAAGTCATATCCGCCCAGGGTCTTGAACCCCTCGCAGATGTCATCGGGTATGGTCAGCCCGTTGATCACCGCGTCTTCGCGGAACAGGCCCCCGTTGTATCTCGGGATTTTCAGCTCGTTGTTGCCCGCGTCGATAGCGCGGAACAGACCCTTGAAATTGTTCCAGACGGGGCGAGGGTTGTAAGGGTCACGTGCGACGAAGGCGTTTTCCAGTGTGTTGTCTGGCAGCAGGCCGGTGTCTTCGGCAAAGGCGATGAACAGCACCCGATCGAGGATTTTCTGCGCAAGAGCGATCGCATCGAGCGGCGCGATCGCGGCATCGGCCGTCTGGACGGCGCTCAGGAGCTTGAGGCGCAGGTCTTTGTAATCCTGATACAGGCTGTCGGTGATGTCCTTGTCTTCGCGGCGGCTTTCTCTCAGCAGATCAGCCGTGCGGCCAGACAGCAGGTTTTCTGCCGACAGGAGCAGCATGAAACGCGCGTATTCTTCTGGGTCTGTCAGCTGGTCGAGGCGGAACGCCTCATAGGCCGAGGTGCCTTCCCCGAAGCCGTATAAACGCAGCTGGATCATGTTTGAGACCAGAACCCATTTCACGCCACGCGCGTTCATGGCATATTCCCACGCCTGTTGAACGGGGCTCTTGTTCCTGCCCGGCATGATCGCATCGAGGTCGCGGGTGTCCGCGCCCTTCAGCTCGAATGGTGCCACGATGTCAGGCGTCTTGCCGCCAAAGCGGCCAAGCGCCAGATCGACGCTGCCCCGCAGGATATTTTGTTCGGTTGAGACGTTGTAATCTGCGCCACCAGCCGGGCCGTGGTAGCCGAGAACACCTTCAACGATCTTGGAGGCGAACTGCCCATGCAGGGCGGTTTCCTTCAGGCGATCAATTCGGCCCGAGCTGATCAACTCTGCCCAAGCTTCCAGCGCAGCCAGATGGTCTGACGGGATTGGATCGGCTTTGATGTGGCGCTTCAGGGTCTTACGGTTGAATAAGTTCATGAATTAAAGGGCTTTCTTGATGCTGCACCATGGCAGCGAAACATAGAGATCGCGCATGAGAGCAAAGCGCTCTTCAAAGGGCGGAAGGTCGCCAATTTCGAGGGCGAGCGTTTCCCATTCGGCTTGGGCGCGGTGCTTGATGTCCGGATCATCCATGGATCCTGGCTTCGCCTCGATGCCCCGGTTGCGGCATTTCTCGATCAGCGTGGTCAGAATGGCCGTTTTGTCAGCCCCACTGAAATCATGCTCATCTATTAGGGCGTGTTAACACTACCCTGCGAACGGTATGCGTGTTATCTTTTTGAAATGAATGAGATAAGCGAAGCACAATACGATTTGATCCGCCCATATCTGCCAGTCCAGCGCGGCAATGTGCGGATCTCCAACCTGACGATGATCAATGCGGTGCTCTATATCGCCGAAAACGGCTGCAAATGGCGGGCGCTGCCGCCGCGGTTCGGAAACTGGCACACGATCTACACCCGCCTGCGCCGTTGGGCCGAGGCTGGCGTGCTTGACCGGCTCTTCGCGGCCTTGCAGGAACATCGGCTGATCCGGATCCGGGTCGAATGTCTCGGCCTCGACAGCACCTCGGTCAAGGTTCACCCGGATGGGACCGGGGCGCCGAAAAAAAGGGGCCGCAAGCCATCGGGAAATCCCGCGGGGGATGGAACACAAAGGTTCATCTGGTTGCCGCGGATGCCCGAACAGCCCTGACATTCAGCCTGTCCGGTGGCCAGGCCCATGATGCGCCAGAGGGGCGGGCCTTGTTGCGGAACTGGAAAAGGCCGCATGCGGGCCTGCCGATGCTGATGGACCGTGCCTATGAAGGCGATGAGACCCGCCAGCTTGTTCTGGACCTGGGGTTCGAGCCGGTCGTGCCACCAAAGACAAACCGCAAGGAACCGTGGGACTACGACCGCGACCTCTACAAGCGACGCAACGAGGTGGAGCGGCTGTTCCGCAGGCTGAAGGGCTTTCGGCGCATCTTTTCACGCTTCGAGAAGCTCGACATCATGTTCCGAGCCTTCCTGAACTTCGCCCTCATCGTCGACATGATCAAGTGTTAACACGCCCTAGGAAGGCGATATCGTAGACGTCCTGTCGCCGGTTGCGATTGCGCACGGGTTGCTGAAGCAGCGCCCGAAGTTTCTCAGCTATGAGTTCGTGGATGGTGAACGCGCGCACCGCTACACCGGCACCGTGCAGGTTCAACTCTTGGAAGGCGTAGACCTGATCGCGGAAGCTGATCTCGACGACGAGGACACGGCTGGCCTTGCCATCCGCAAGCCGAGAAGCTTCCGGTGTTCCGCGCTTGGCCGACCCTACTTTGACCTTAAGCGCGGGGAAGTCGTTGTCCTCAAAATTTTCTGGACGAGGCATCTTCTTCACTGATTGGACCCGACAAAGAAGATCAGGGTAACCGAGCTTGATCGCGGTACGGGGCAGCATCTCATTCAGTTCGGTGGTGATCTTCTCTGTCAGGTCGGCGGGTTCTGCCATTGAAGTGAAGTCCACATCCCCGGTGACCCGGTTGCTTTTGAACGCCAGGGCCATGACCGCCCCGCCTTTCAAAACGAGCGTTTTCGATAGTGAAGGGGCCAAGCCGATTGCGCCCAAGACAATTTCTGTGACCTGACGATCTCGATAGAGTGTTGGGTTTGCGCGCGCGGTTTCGACCCATGCACGAACATCGACATCGACGATGTCGAATTTGCTATCTTCCGCGTGCGTGTCGGTGTCAGACATTTATTGAAATCATCCAGCGTTCTGAGAATTCAGGGGCATAGTCGGCGTCAGGATCGAGTTTGCGTGATCCGCCCCGTTGAGCAAACTGCTCCCAGTTGTGCAGCGCCGGATCATCTATGTCCATGACTTCAGACAGAATATAGCCTGCGCGGACTTTCGCGATCTTACTGTCGAGGAGATCAATCGCGGCAATAATCTCGGGCACCCACTGATCCGCCTCATTTTCCCAGACATCGAGAACATGGCGCATGCCCCCACAAAGCTGTGGTTCAGCAAGCATGTCAGCAAAGGTTTGCCCAATTGAAGTGATCCGCGTTTCCTCACCACTCACGGGGGCCGGTGTCCAGGGGTGGCTTGATACATGCACCACGATCGGGCGGCGACGGATCGTGTCCTTGAAGCCAGGCCTGTTCAGAACAGGAGCTTCAATTTGGCCTAGATCGGGCAGGTCTTCACGAAGACGTTCATCCCGGAGCGCATTCCACAGGGGCCTTTTAGGGGTTGTCAGGTGTAGCGCCTGCGGGCTGCGATCAGTAAGCCCATAGCGCTGCATGGCAGATAGATGCGAGACGTAGGCGAAAGGATCAGCGATGCAGGCGACCTCTTCCGCCGATCCAGCTCTCGTTGATTGCGTCACACGCCACACGCCCGAGCGGAAGTCGGAGTCCATGACAAGCGCCTTCCGTGCCTCAAGGCGTCGTAGCGCATTTTTGGCGCGTGTCTGATCCCAGTCGTGCGGGAGGCGCTTCAACGACTCGCCGTTCAGTGCCTTTTTGTGAAACAGATGGTAGCCCAGAACGAAGAATTCGTAGAAGGTTATGACTGGCAAGTCATTGTCATTTATAGCCTTTTCTACGCCGTCTGTAAAATTCATCTGCCATCCTTACCCCTATGTCCTAAGGACATAGGGGTAAGGATGGCGTTATGTCAAGAGAGATTCCCAAAGCAAACACAAACGTGATTAGATGTCTCGCTCAGATGTAAACTGGGTCAATAAAACTATCCAAACATCGCGAGCTGCTGAGGCTCCACCCAATACCCGCGCTGACGCTTGGAGGCTTCCAGTGTAACCAGAGCCGCAACGGCCTGGTTCTCGTCCTCGAACCAATCCATCCGAACCTGACCGCCCTGCCCTATGCGGCCCCATTCGCGGTACAGCGTCCATTCGCCGAACAGGTTCGGCATGACCGCCATCCGGTAGAAACGGGCCATCTTCTGTGCTGGTTGGCGTTTTTCGAGATAGGTCTGCATGGGGCTCACAGGTGATACTTGCGGGCAATTTCGAGGGCTTCGGCTTGTTCGGTACCGATGTATTCCTTGGTGCTTTCAATGCTGGCATGGCCGAGCAGCAGCTGGGCTGCGCGCAGGTTGCCGGTCTGCTGGTAAATATGGGTCGGAAAAGTCCGGCGCAGCGAATGCAGCCCGTAGAGGCTGGGATCGAGGCGGGCCTTTTCCAGCCAGGAGCGGAACAATCGCCAGAGCTGGCTTTCGCTGAGGTGGGTGTGGGACCACCTTGCCCCCTGCCCTGTGAACAGCCAGCCGTGCAGCGGCTTTTCAGAGGCGGTGAGATAGGCCCGCAGACTGTCACGCGTGCCCGAGGACAGCCGCGCCTGGACAGGGCGGGCATTGCGCGTCTCAGTTTTCTTCTGTCGGATTTCGACGATCTCGCGCACGCCTGCCGGGGTTGCTACATCTGCGACCCGCAGGCGCACCAGGTCAGAGCCTCGGAAACTAGTATCGAGGGCCACGTTGAACAACGCCAGATCACGCAGAGCGTTTTCCTGGCGCAGGAGCATCCGGATCAGGGATACCTGGTCGGGCGTTAGCGGAGGCTTTTTGCCCACGACGCGGCCCTTGTTCCAGGTGGTTTCTGACGTCGCTGACACCGATTCATCCTTGCAGGCTATAAGATGAATATGGCGAGAAACCTTGCATCAGGGAAAGGAAAAACTCTCGCCCTTGAGGATTTTTCCTTATTCTATTGGAATTTTGGCCACCGCTATCATGCAAGCTTCTAGCATAAAGCTCGCATGGAGCTACTTTTACGATACAGCCAATAGGTCGAAAAAGTCGCTTTGCTTGGCGCTAATCTCGCCGAGGATGCGCTCCTTGGTTCGAGGGCTGCGGAACATTTGGTAATGCGCTACAGCCTTTTGCTGGCTACAGGCGGCGGCTACTCTGCGGATAGCCTCTTCAACAAGCGCATGTGCTTCATCGCCAGTCGGAAGCTGCGCTTGTTGTGATTTGACGTGTAGCAACTTGCAGGCGAAGAGCACATACCAATGGCCATAAATTAGGTATTGATGCTCATGCCCGGTTTCTGGTGATGTCGCGAACTCGGCTTGATACTTGTTCCGTAGCTCTTCGATGATCTCGTAAATCTGGTAGAGCCGGATCAACTCATCGATGCTTTGTCGGCTTCCGAAAATGTGATGGAAACGTGAATCAAAAATTGAATCCGACTCCGTCTTTGCTTTGTCTGGCTCGCGCAGCTCAAATGAAAGGATTATCTGGCCAAGCTTCAGGGCGTCGATTCTCTTCTCTTCTGGTTTGTCTGAATGCATGTTTTTCTTCCGCTCGAAGAAATAGCCGCATTCCTTAAAGGCCAGCTCCAGTTTCTTCAGCGCGGCATGATTTGACATCAGGTCGCGGCTCTGAATTCGTGCCTGACTGTTGGTCGCAACCGCCACCCTTTCCGCGATGTCAGCTCGATCTGTCGCGTACATACGAACCATTAAGACAACATCGGAAAGCGCCGCCGGATTTGTCCGCGCAGCTTCAACAAGCGAATGTGACGTTTGCGCACCGTTAACTATCTGGAAGTCCTTGAAAACCAACTTGGGGTTGGTGTGCCCCTTGTTGTAAGAAAAGCTCTTACAGGTGATCGTCACTCCATTATTCAGATACCAAAAAAGGTAGCTATCGCCAGAAGTCGCCGTCGAAATAATGTCCTGATTGTAGCCGCCTTTCGCCCCCAGAAAAACGCGCAGGTTGTCATCGAACAAGTGCCGTTTGATCGTTTCTCCGTCATCAGCAGTGATCAAGTCCACAAATGACTGAGCATCCACCGATGCAATCACTCCCCGCACATCACCATCAGAGCGCTCTAGAATTTCTTTGCTTATGACCTGAAGTTGACCATCTTCCGCATCGCGTCCCTCAATGGCCATTGCTTGAACAACATCATGCCCACTGTAGAACTCGAATGCGACTTCCGAATGTGATGCCTTGACGCTCTCAGCGATTCCCTGTGCAGAGGTCGAAAATCCTGCGCCGTTCGAGCAGAATATCACCTTATAGCGGCAAATCTTTCCCTTGTCGTGCAGCTCCCAAATACGACGAACTGCCTCCTGTAGTTGAAAATTTCCACTGCCCGCGAGACTATCCGACTTGTCGAACAGCTCATTCAAAAACAAGCCAATCTTCAGTACTTCCGCATCATTGATAGTCTTGTGGCAAGTGCCATGGCTTTCTCGGTACTTGGATTGGAAAAGAAAGACCTCTGCGCTGCTTTCACCTTCGACGACGTGGATAGCGTCCACGCCCTTGTCGTCCGGGCCATCTGTAATGATCTCTTGCAACTGGTCTTCATGACCAGGGAAAATCTGATCAATGACGATTGCTAAGAATCCTACCGTCCTTTTTTGAAACTTATGTCGGTCGCATGCTTTCGTGACACGAGCATCAATGATGTCCCAGTCCATTTTCGAAATTGGTTTCATGATCTGATCCCTATATCTTTAACCTGCCCACACACAAACCCACATTTGTTCATTTATGGGTCACGATGAGTCTTGCCTGATGGATAGCCAATAACAGTACCGGTGGCCGGATCGACGATCTTCTGGATATCATCTTGCAGACCTTGGGTCCGGATCATCGCGAAAATACGAATTTCTGCGTGAGGGCAAACAGCTCGTAGCAGCTCTGCACAGGCGAAGCTTGTTCGTCCCATGGTAAGCACATCATCCACGATGGTGATCTTATTCGGCACAAAGAACGGCCTCTCCGCTTCAATGCTTTCCAGGTGAATAGGGACCAGTGGTCTTTCTGCCGCCGGTGAGTTCGACGAACGCGGTATAGCCCTCGTTCTTTTCAGATAGGTTTGTACATCTTGGCCGAACCCGTGCTCGTGCAACACGTCGCAGATCACCTTGGCAGGCCAAAGCGCCCCATCGGGGAGTGGCGCCGAGCGCGGTACCGGCACCAAGGTGACATCAGGCCCGAGAAAAGGCCGCAGAGCGTCCGCCTTCGAGTCTTGCAGGTGCGGAACGGCCGAGGCGATGACATTGACCCGGCCAGCCTTGATCGCGCCACAGGCTTTTCGGGAGGTTACAGACAGCTCGGAGCTACCGCGTGGAGAATAGTTGGCGAAGGTGCCATACTCATAGCTCGAAGGCACGAACGCCCCCAGCAGTGTAGTTCGGAATATCGAGCAAGATATCGGGTAGGTCTTCACGGCGCAGGATTTGTGCTCCGTACTCGATGAGCTGCTTCGGCCAAGTTAGGTTCGGATTGGTTGCGACGTTCTCAAGCAGGTAGAGATCGCGGCCAAGCCGGATAGCTTCCCATCCCTGGTGGCGGGTCCCGCTCTTCTCGCTTGCTTCGATCACGATGGTAGCATCGCAGATGAGCGCCATCGTCCGGTTGCGGCGCGGGAAATTCTCGCTCTTGCCTGGATAACCTTCAGGAAACTGGGAAATCGCTAGGTGATCACGCTTGATCTCTTCAAGTAGACCGGCATTCGTGGCCGGGTACGCCTTGGATAAGGGCGTGCCGAGTACCGCTATAGTGCGCCCGCCCTCTTCTATCGCAGTTCTATGCGCCACTGTGTCGATGCCTTCGGCTAGGCCGCTGACGACAATGATACCCTGCTGCACCAAGGCACGTGTAACAGCCTGTGCTCGCTTGATGCCGTCCGGGGTGGCTTTTCTTGAGCCGACAATCGCCACGCGCAAGCCTTCGGTCAAAAGCGCGGCATCACCCGCCGTGTACAACACGTCTGGTGCGTTCTTTTCTTCGACTGGGCCGAATGGTCCAAGGGCGTCTCTCGTTCTCAGCTCTGCATGCATTCTCATCATGCGGTGACGTTTCTTGCGCCGCCGCCCTCCCCTTTGTTTTTAAGCCACAAATCCCGCCTGCGCAATATTTCACACAAACCCACATTTGTGCTTTTGTTCATTTCCGGGTTATGCCCGCATCCTCTTCCAATTCTTGCGTGCGCTGTTCAATGAAGGCTTGGAGTTCACCTACCATTTTCCGACCCGTCGCACTGCACGCCGTTTTGAATCGCGTGTGCAGGCTCGCCGGAAGATCCAGGCTCAGGCGCTTGGTCGGCTCATCCGGCATGGTCTTCGCGACCGGCTTGTCTGCCCGTGTTGTGTCATGCCCTGCCCCGCCACGTTCAAACGCGAGGATTTGGTCATCCGTTGGCTGCTGCTTCGGCTTCGGAGCCGCCGAAAATGTCTTCTTCGACATACCGCTCAATCTCTTTCGTTAGTTGTTTGATCTCGCGGGCCGCATTGCTATCGCCAGCCCACTCGAAAATCGTTTGCCCCATGGTCATACCTTCAGCGAAGGCCACCCGTTGCTCGATCTCACTTGCTAGGATTGGCAAACCCGCCTCGGCAGCCATGTTGCGAATATCTCGCCCTATGACAGTTTTCCCTATTTTGCGGGAAACCACAAACCCACATTTGAGGGAAGGCTTGAATTCCTGCGCTTCTTTGACTTGACGCACTGTCAGGTCAGATGCCCACGTCGAGAGACCGGACGGTTCGATAGGCAACGCCACAAAGTCCGATGCAACGATACAAGATCGGGCAATCTCCTCCGCATGCGGCGGGCCGTCGATGATGGTGTGAGTATAGTCTTGGGCAAGCTTTAGCGCGTCCCGCGCCATGTTGGCCCGTGCCATGCTGACAACCTGGAAGGGCGCATCTTCGCGCAGGCTTGCCCATGTTGTGGCCGAGCCTTGCTTGTCAGCGTCGATCAGAAGCACCCGGTGGCCTTGGCGTGCCAGACAGCCCGCCACGTTCACCGATAGGGTGGTTTTGCCGACGCCGCCTTTTTGGTTCAGGAAAGATATGATCATGAGTCCACCTCACCACATTCGTGGGAAAGCGTAAAGCCACAAACCCACATTTGTGCGTTTTAATTCTGGTATGCGCCTCGCTTATTGCAGAAGGCCAGAAAGTGCTTATCGGCATCCTTCACGTCGATAGCCTTGTCATGCACCCATGACCGCCACTCGTTTTCCAGCACGTAGACGTCCCACCCGGGCGCAAGACGCCGCGCCTCATCATGTGTGTCTGGTTTTCTGAACCGCAACGCCAGGAAGGAGGGGGCGACCACCGCCTCAGCCCCCTTGGGACGAAAGACAATATTATCACTTTCGATGCTCATGGTGTAGTCGGGGAGATGGTCGTGCACCGCGTCATCCTCGATGATCTTCGAAATTAATCGCCTGAATTCTTTCGTGGTTGAGCCTGACCCGCACTTGTCGCGCAAGAGTTCGAGTCCACACTTCCACTTGGGTTGTGCGCCGCAATGCTTACGGGCCAGTTCATAGAGCCGCCGTTCAAGCGGTTTTCGGAGGAAAAAATACTGCTTGTTCAATGTCAGAACATGATTGTTCTCGATGGCATCAAACACCCAATCCGACAGTGTGATCTCGACATCCTGCATCCGACCGTCACGTGTCTCCCGAACGATTTCCGCGGACTCGATCAGGCCGAACACCTTAAAATATTCCTTGCCACCTTGGCGGATATTCGTCTCGATCTGCGTGCCTTGCAGACGCCGCAGCGCATCCTTCAAGAGCTGGTAGCCTTGGCCCGAGGTCTGACGGTTCGTCGCCACCAGCAAATCATGAGCCTTGAACCGCATCGACCGGTTGACTTTGCGACCTTCATTGAGTGCAGCCATGCACTGACTGATACAGTAGATCAGCACGTCACGGTCATGGACTGTGGCCAGCCCGTAGCGTGACGGTGAAACCTCAATCGAATTATCACCATTCTGGTAGCGTCGCGGCTTCATGTCCGGCTTGGTCGAGAGGGTAAACACTGGATGTTCCATCGAGGCCATGTCGCCCTTCGGCACCGCGTCCACAATGTCGCAAACGAACAGGTCTTTTTGCGGATGCCGGTCCGGCAGGAGCGGGGAGCGTGCACTCGTCATTTCACACACCCTCTGCTCAGCTCACGATTCGTCATTTCACACACCATGGCTCACTATCGTCATTTCACACACCATGGCTCACTATCGTCATTTCACACACCGATCGTCAAGAGTCGTCATTTCACACACCAACAACCTGTGGATAACTTTTCTAAGCTATCGTCATTTCACACACCCAGATTCGTCATTTCACACACCAAACTTCGTCATTTCACACACCGCCCTTCTAGAAAACATTATTTGTTTCAAGGTGTTATTGGCCGTTTTCCAAGGTGTAACTCTATTATAACTCTATTTAACTCCCTCAGAACGCGAAGCCTTTAACAACGTTCCAACGTCCAATTTTCAATCTAGCGGATTCTGATCAAACCTTCCGCGATAGACCTTGCTCTTGAAGTACAGGTTCTGCTTCGCCGTGAGCGGATTGCGGTTGCCCACCAACAGCAGCAGATCATCCGCCTTCATGCCAGTGATCTGGTCAGCAGTCATGAGTTTCTGACGTTGCTCCGAGTAGGAAAAGTCCCGGCCCTCGTTCGGGGCTTTGCCCTCTCGAATTTGCTGAGAATAGACAGTGCTTTCCCCGAGGTGCCGCGCTGCCCATTCGGCGGTTTCGATATCGTTGAGGTTGAAGACGCGCTTGGTGATGCAGGAGCCAAAGATCGAACGGGCATCGTTTGGCCCGTAGGCCTTTTCGACCTGACCCGTGTCTTGCGTGACGAACAGTGCTTCCACACCGGCTCCTGCGGCGACGTTGGCAATGTTCATGATCTGCTCCATGCGGCCCATACGCACGAATTCATCCAGAACCAGCAGGATCGGGGCCTTGACCTTGCGCCGCCCGTCCTGACGCACGACCGTGCCCAAGACAAGGTTGATGAACAGGCGCATGAAGATCGCTTGCTTGTCCACCTGGTCGAGAGGCACCGCGATGAAGAGATCGACCCGATCATCGAGAAGATCATCCATGCGGAAGCTGGACCCAGACAGGAAGTGGCGCATGTTGTCGGACTGCATCCACTCAAAAGCTTTCGAGACCGCTGTCTGAATCGACCCGCGTTCTCTGTCTCCCGCGCGCAGAATGGTTGCGGCGGTCTGGGCAGGCCGGTGGCCGACAAGGTCGCCGCTGTCAGCCCAGGCCTCAAGCGTGCCGTCGAGGTTTGCAGACAGAAGCAGATCGGCGACGGCGATCAGGTTGCGCTGTTCAGGGTCTTCCTGTGTCATGATCACCTCGATCGCGGCAGCGACCAGCTGGCGGGCCATTTCCGAGAAATGCGCCCCATCTCCCTGTTCGGGTTTAACCAGGCCGTCCGCGACCAGCGCCACGTCGCGCGCCAACTCGTGGGGGCGGATGTAGTCGAGCGGGTTGAACTGATCCTTGCCGTCCTCGACGAGACCGAAGGGGTTGAGGACGGCGACCTTGCGCCCGAGCTCTTCGCGGTGGCGGCGGGTCACGGCGAAATTCTCGCCCTTGATGTCGAGGACCACGACCGGACCCTGATGATCGAGGATCGCCGGAATTACGGCGCTGACGCCCTTGCCGCCGCGTGTGCCGGAGACGACGAGGTGATGACCGCCGCGCCAGCCTTTTGCGTCGTTCTTGAGGTAGCGCAGCAGCTTGCCCTTGTGCAGGGCGAGGGGCAGGCCGGTCCTGTTGCGCGCCAGCTGGGCAATGTCGCGCGGGTTCATCCATCCCGCCTGCCATGGGCCGGTGCGGGATTTGCGGTTGCGGCCAATGCGCGGATTGAAGACCGCCACCAGCGGGGCGCTGACAGCGACGGCCACGCCAAAAGCTCCGAGCGCGAAGGAGATCGCCATCGCCTGTATGTGGGGATCAGAATATCGCGCCAGCCCCCTGAGGCCCTCCCAAATGGCGCGGGGCAGGGGCCAGCCTGCGCCGGTCCATGTCCGGATCGTGGCCAGCATGTCGCTGAGAGGGCCTCTGAGCGGCGTCAGGGCCGTGAGGGCGGCCGTACGCAGGCAGAGCCACGCGAGGGCCTTCAGGGGCGTCCTGTGGCGCTCTGCGGCCGTCCCGAGCGTGTCGAGGATGACAGCCAGGGCAATGATCGGGAATGCCCAGGTGGTTATCGGGTAGATTGCGACCCATTGCGGGAGGTAGATCATGGCGGCCGCGGCCAGGATCACGGCGCCGACGATCATCACCCAGTGGCGCGCTTCCAGAACAAAACTCATGACCGGTCCTCTTGCGCGTCAGGAAACAGCTTCTGCCATAGTCCCCGGTCGCGGTCCCGTTGGGTGAGGCGCTCTGGCAGGTCGCGCCGCACCAGCGCTTGCAGCGCAGGTTCGGCGCTCAAACGGTCGAAGACCAGCTTGCCCAGAAGCCATTTGAGGCGGTCTTCGTCTTTCTTTTCCAAAAGACGCCGCCGGGCATCGAGCGCCGCGATCTGGGCGTCGATCTGTGCTTTCTTTCCGATGAGTTCTTCGATCTTGTCATCGGGCTGGCGGCTGTGGGGCATGAGGCGACCTCCGAAAATTCGGATCAACCCTAGCGAGAGATTGAGATGTTGAAAAGATTTAAATGCGCGCTTATACATTGCCTTCGACAACGTGCGCGTCCTCATGGGGTTTACCCCCGCGCCGGACGGCTTCCCCCCAAGGCGGCGATGCCGCCTGAACGAGGGTTTCACCCTCGCGCTCCCGACCAGCGCAACCAGGCGCTGGACCCTGTCTTGAAGAGAGGCGCTCGATCCGTGGCGATCTATCATCTCAGTGCAAAAGTGATCAGCCGGGCCGGGGGCCGGTCATCGGTCGCAGCCGCCGCCTACCGGACGGCTGGGCGGCTGCGGGATGACCGGCAGGGGTTGGAGCACGACTATTCCCGCAAAGGCGGTGTCGTTCATTCCGAGATCATGGCCCCCGAGAATGCGCCCGACTGGATGCGCGATCGCGACCAGCTCTGGAACGCGGTCGAAGCCGTCGAGAAGCGGCGCGATGCCCAACTTGCTCGCGAGATCGAAGTGGCGCTGCCGCGTGAGCTTGATCGGGGCGAGAGGTTGGAGTTGTTGCGCGGATTCGTGCAGCGAGAATTTGTCGATCGCGGCATGATCGCGGATATCGCCATTCACGAGGGCAAGGCCCGTGATGGCCACGGTCAACCCCATGCGCATGTCATGCTGACCATGCGCGAGCTGACCGGCGAGGGGTTCGGGAAGAAGGACCGCAGCTGGAATGCGCCGGACCTGCTGATGGGCTGGCGCGAAGCCTGGGCGCGGGACGCAAACACGGCGCTTGAGCGGGCAGGGCGGTTGGAGCGGATCGACCATCGGTCCCTTGATGTTCAGCGCGCTGAGGCCGAGCAACAGGTCGAGCGGGCGCGCGGGGGCGGGCAGGAAGAGCTGGCGCTTGAGCGCGAGAAAAAGGTGGTCGAGCTCAGCCGGGAACCCGAGCCGAAAATCGGGCCATCGGCCAATGCCCAGGAAAAGCGCGGGATCATCACGGAGCGCGGCGAGGCTTTCCGTGCGGCGCAGGCGCGCAATGCACAGCGCCAGGAGCTGGGCTGGCGGCAGTTGGAATTGCGGCTTGAGCTGATGGAGCGGGGGCGCGCCTTCATCGCCACCGCGCGTGAGCGGCTGGAGCAGCTCTGGGGCCGCGCTGAAGCGGCGATGTCACGGATCAAGGAGAGGGTTATGGGCGAGGTCGAGAGGCCGCAGGCTGGTGCCGAGCGGGGCGACATGGACGCGCGCCGGGCGGCGGTATTGGGGCGCGACGTTGAGCGCCCGGAGGTGCAAGCGCCGGATGTTGGGCGGGAGAGGGTTGCGCCGGACGATCCTGATCGGGATAGGCGGGCCGCCATCCTTGGGCGTACGCGCGATATCGGGCAGGAGCGTGATGCGACTGCGATTGAACGGGACATTGCCGCTCGTGACGGCGAGGGCCGCGATCAGGGGCGGCGGGATGACATTCTCGGGCGTGGCCGTGATACTGTGTCCGATCCTGGACAGGGCCGCGATCGAGACAGAGAGCGTTGACCGTGGATGTTGAAGTTGCCAATGGTGCTCGTCAACGGGGCCTCCCAAGTGCGGTTTCTACAAATTTTTTAGTATCTTGCCCGTCTTGGGCTGAACGCACAAAGGTTCGGGATTGGTCTGACCTGCAGCCGTTTGTCGCGGAATATGGGAGCTTGGTCCATTGGCAAGAAATTGATCCTCGAACCATTGTGGGCTGCTTCACCCGTAGATACGCAAACAAAAGTTTTGCTGATGCACTTGCAAATCCAAAATTTGAGCAACATCGAAGCCTTGTTCAAGAGAACCCTTCTTATCTATGGGATACTGGTTGGGAACTTAGAAAGTTTGGTTTGATCGGAAACTGGCTTGCTTATGATGTTGATGGTGAAATATTTATCGATGGAGATGGCACAACGCGAAGTATTCTTGCCAGGTTCATTGCTGAAGAGAATAACTGCCCACCGTTTTTAGTCCCAAACTACAGAACAGTTAAGATCGATTGGGATGCGTTTCACGCATATCGAAGACTTGAAACGACCCTCGAAGATGGATGCGTTTCGTGGTACCAAAAACCCCGATATGTCTGGTTTAAGACAAGCTTTTTATCTCGACGAAAGGTGTATGATATCGTCGATTTATCCGACTGGATTGAACGCAGAGAGGCAATATCAGGTTGGCGAAAATCTATATTTTTCGTAACTCACCGCCTTAAGGGTATTTCATAAATTAAGGATGTTTCCATGACTGTTTGGATTGCAAGCCAAGATGATCGCGAGCCATTTGTTTTGCCTGACGGGCGCACCATCTTGATCAAGTATACTTTCGTGGTTTCACCTGATCGGCCAGAGGTAGGGCGTTACGGTCTGTTCCAGCCCGAAAAAACTAAAGTTCTTTGGCAAAACGACACTGAGCAAAAATGCCTGCTGTTTGGTGGAAGTAAGAAAGCGCTAACTATGGCCTGTGAAAAGGCAGCAATCTTGCCTTGCGGACCAGAACGCCAGAAAGCTCATGAGGCTTATTTGAGCGCACGAAAATTCTTGTGGTCCGAAATGATTGGTCGCGTCGTGTGCGTCGAAGGCGATAAAGACCCCCAAGACATTTGGGTTGTAGGAATTGAAGAAACCTCCACGATGGATTTCGAGATAATGCTGGATCGGCATAGACAGTCCTGAACCTGACATTTGTGAACCCGGCAGTGTGCCGGTCTCGCTTTGAGCGATAGTCAGGGCAGGGGATCGACGAGCTGACGCCCGCTCACCCCAACCCTGGCAGTTTCCAAATTCTGTTAATCCGCCTGCCATCCCGGCAGGTCCGAGAAAACCGGCAAGCGCCGCCTTTGGCGTCGGTTCCGGTCGAGAATTCCGGTTCCTCCCACGCGCAGGCGCGCGGTTCCCTCCCAAATTCACGCCCTCCACCCGGTTGTCACGGCCCCACCAGGCCGCAGGACGGGCTTTGCCCTTACCTGCTCTGCCCTTCGGAATGCATGGGCATTCCAAAGATCAGAACAGGAAGGCCCGCCCATTGGCGGAAAGGGGGGAAGACCTGTCGGCGGGCAACCTGAAGGCCACCCGCCGACAGGCCCGGCGCTTCGCGCGGACGGGCATGTCATGCCCGCAGGACGAGAGAAGTTGAGTGAAGCGCGAAGGAGGCTCAGGTGATTTCTTCAATTTTTCCCGCCATCAGCTTTGGGAGAAGATCAGATCGGATGTCTTCCAACTTCCGCGCATAGGCGTCTTTTCGGTCGAAGCGAAAGGTCCGGCCAGTAAATGAACTCTTGTTCGACGGTTCCTTGTTCCAATGTGCGAGAATATAAAAATTGTCCTTTAGATAATACCCAACGACCTTGCAGGTTCGGTGCGAGCTTTCCTCTTCGATCCGGTCGAGCTCGCCATGCCGTGTTTGGTGTGCAAGCTGCTTCGAACTTGGCCATGGCACCTGCCAACGTCTGCCGGTTTGGTCGAGCACGCAAACCTTCGCAACCTTATCCAGATGCGCTACTCGCCTTTCTTCTATGGAGAATTCCTTCTTTTCGCCCTCTGACAGGCTCACTGGTTTCAGGCGGCTTAAATCGTCTGCGTTCCGAAATTTGCCGTCTCGCCAGAGACGACGACGAAACAAGCGGTTCTTCAGATCAGGAGGGTTATAGGAATACTCGATAGCATCGAGTGTAACAGGCCTTCGACCAACGCATCTTACAACAATCTTGTATTTTGGGCGAGGGACGCCGTTCGAAACCTCAAAGTCAAAAACGGCCTCACATTTTAACCGTGCTTGGTCGCGTTTTTGGTGTCGAAATCGCAACCAGAGCCCAAGAATACCCGTGATCGTGCCGATTGTGCCTGTGACCGCCCCCCAGATGGCGACCGCTTGAGTGCCTGTGAGTGCGGAGAAGTCTATCCAACCAGCCATTTGGTCACACAGCGCTTTCCAGCAGCGCGATTTCGTCTTCAGTCAGGTCGAATAGATCATAGACGATGCTGTCGATCTGGGCTTCGGCCTGGGCGATTTCGGCGGTCAGGCGGGCGATCTCGGCGCGGTCGCGGTTGATCCAGTCTTCCCAGTCGGAGCGATCGGCCAGCGGGATGTTGGCCTTGAACACCTTCTTCACCTCGGCGCGGAAGGCGGCGAAGTCGGGCAGGGTCCACCATTCCTTGAGCTTGTTGGTCAGCTTGGGCTCGCGTCCTGGCGGGCAGAGGTCGGGGATGCGGCGCGTGAGGGCGGTTTGCAGGGCTAGGCGTTCCTTCGCTAGCCCGCTGATTTTCTTCGCCCCCTGAGCTAATTCTGCCCGCGAATTGTCATTGGACTGAGGAATAGGCAGTGGTTCGATATATTGCCGCTTTAGGCGAAGGCGCCATTCTCCGCCCCGTAGGGCATTGGCTTCCCCTCTTAGGCAAAACCAGAAAAGCCTACTATTCAGAAGGGCAAGAAGCGTGAAGTCGGCATTGATCTTGAAGGTAGTCGTTTCATACAGATAACCGGCAGGAGCCATCGAAAACTTTGGCCCTTGAGACATATCTGGAAAACATATTCCTTCTTCTTCGAACCCCGCAACATAGCCTAGCTGATCTTGTTGAAGCTCAAACCATGCTTGTTTTGTGGCGCGAGCTTCTAACGCTTCGCGGAAGGGAAGCAGCCAATCTCGGATGGCTGGATAGTCGCCAATATCAATCATGCCCTTTGGAATGTAGATTATCCACCAACCTTCAGGCTGGATATGCCAACGTGCTAGGCTCAGGACTCATAGCCAATAAATGACGAGCGCCGCGAGTGCGATGGCGGAGAGGAAGACCTTTGGGCATCTGTCGTATCGGGTCGCCACACGTCGCCAATCCTTGAGCCTGCCGAACATGATCTCGATGCGATTGCGCCGTTTGTAGCGTCGCTTGTCGTATTTCACGGGCGTCTTGCGCTGCTTTCGGCCGGGGATGCAGGCGCGTATCCCTTTGTCTTTCAACGCGTCTCTGAACCAGTCGGCGTCATAGCCCCGGTCCCCGAGCAGCCATTCCACGTTTGGCAAGCTACCCAGCAAAGCCCGTGCGCCGATGTAGTCGCTGACCTGCCCGGCGGTGACGAAAAGATTGAGTGGGCGTCCCTGACTGTCACAGACGGCGTGCAGCTTGGTGTTCATGCCGCCCTTCGTTCGGCCAATCAGGCGTCCACGCCCCCCTTTTTCGCGGCCATGCTGGTCGCGGTTCGGTGGGCTTTGAGATAAGTCGCGTCGATCATGACCGTCTTTTCCTCGCCGTGATCGGCTGCCAGGCCAGCCATCATCTGCGCAAAGATGCCCTTGTCGCTCCACCGCTTCCATCGGTTGTAGAGCGTCTTGTGGGGGCCGTATTCCGCAGGCGCATCGCGCCAACGCAACCCATTGCGATTGATGAAGATAATCCCGCTCAAGACACGCCGATCATCGACGCGGGGTTTGCCGTGGGACTTCGGAAAATAGGGCTCAAGACGCGCCATCTGGGCGTCGGTCAACCAGAAGAGATCAGACATGTTCACCGCTCGTTTTTCGAACCGTGAATCACGCCGCCTCGCAGAAATCAATGGGTCCTGACCCTAAGGTTGCGTCCTCCGTCCTGTCAGACATCAACCTGCTCAAGCACCATCGTGGCAGTGGCTACGCTTTCGCGGACGGCACGCTCCGAAAACCCTCGCGTTACGGTTCACCGGCGTTCTCGGCGCGGGCGAACAACCTCTGGCGCGTGTCTCAGGGAAGCAATTCGGTGGTCCTGAAGAAGATCTATCGAGGCGGGACACATACACCGAAGCAGCTCGCAAACCAGTTCAACTACCTGTTCGGGAAATCAACCGGACTGTTTGGCAACATGGTGGAGCATGATGCCGAGGGGCGCACGCTCACGGCCGAGGAGCGTCAGAACATCATTGATGCCTGGTCAGACGGGTGGGGCAGGGACACCAAGAACGGGCAGACAACGCATCTGCTGGTCAGTTTCCCGGCCGATCTGAAAGCGGAGAAAGCACGGAAGATCGCGGAGATCTGGGCGGTCGAAACCTTCCAGACCGGACATACAGGCGTTCCGGGCACCGATGAATGGGCTTATGTCGCCGCGCTGCACACCGACCGCGCCAATCCGCATGTGCATATCGTGGTCAATAATCGTGGGCTTGAGCAGGGCGAATGGTTCTACATGGCCCAGGATCATGTCCACAACCTGCACGACATGAAGGAGCGCCTGGTCGCGATCGCCGCCGATATGGGCGTAACGCTTGATTCCTCATCTCGCCTGGATCGCGGTGTTCTCACCTATGGACCAAGCAGGGCGGAGATCGAGGCCGCGCGTCGTGAAGACAGGCCTGTTCACGAAAAGCCGCTGCAGGGCAGGGCGCTTCGCAATGCACTCTCGTATATCGGCCAGGGCAAGGTGGCCCTGCGCGCCCTGGCCAGCTTCGCCAGCGCCGCAAGCCTGGACGATATTTCCGCCAATCTCGACCGAGCCGCCGAAATTCTGGAACGCGGTGGCGTCATTACCCCCGCAAAAATGGAGTTGAAGATGGACATTGATAACGTCCAAACCCGTGCCGATCTGGCAAAGGCCTTCCCGAAATGGCTTGAGGACGTGGAGACCGAGATCGGAACCCGCAACCCGGCCGAGCAGGCCGAGCTGCGGAAGGACCTCGCGAATGTCACCAGTCTGGTGTTGCGTGACCTGGGCGATGCCGAAGGCGCCGAGCTGGCCAAGCGCCGGCCGGTCAGCGAGATCTATCGCACGCAGCAGACCGATGACCGGGCGAGCCGGGACGGCGCCGAAAAAACCATCGGCACCGACGCCGCGACCGAAATCAGGAATGATGTGCTGGCCCGTGCGGAACAGATCGGGTTCGACCGTGATGCGATCGCCAGCCGCCTGGCGCAGCCGGCCGACAACGCTTGGCAGGAGCGGCAATGGGTCGTTGACGATCTGCAGGCCGTCGCCAAGCATGGCAACCTCGATCTGGACAACCAGGCCGACCGCTACAAGGCAGCAGATCTGGTCGACAACTTCTATGAGAAGGCGGCCGCGTCGCTCAATCGGGTTCTGGAAAGCGAACATGGGGTGGTCAACGACCGCCTGCAGCGGACCCTTGGGGCGATGGCAAATTCGCTTGAGGCCAACGGCAGCGTGGAATTCGAGCGGGAGGACGATGCCGAACGCTTCGCGACGGCATTGAAGGAACGCTATGGCGAGGATGTGGTCGAGCGGATCGCGGCCGGCGACGATCGCGCGCTGGCTGTGGATTTCCCGGATCCGGCCGAGCGCCGGCAGGTCGCGCTTGGCATCGTCGCCGCGGCCGAGAAGCACGAAAGTGTCGGCATGTCCTTGCGCGAGGCCGAGCAGGCCAAGGAGCTGCTGCGCGAAGAAGTGGATAAATCGCATGAGCGGGACCGCGATGACGGCCACGAGCTGTAAGGACAATTCCTTCCTCTGGGGGTGTTCAGGGCGGCCGTTGGCCGCCCTCATTCATTCCGTCGCTGTGACCCAGGCGGGATTACTGGCCGTCAGTTCCTGGGGGCGATTGCGATCGCCCCCAAGCCCAGCATTCCTCCTGACGGGCGCGATGAAATTCGCGGGCATCATGCACGCTATGATGCGGCAGGACTGCGCGCTGGTGGCTCGCCTCGCGATAGATTGGAGCGCTGGCTCAGCAAGGGACTTGAGTCAATCTGGCGAAAAACGCTTGTTGTAATGCGTATGTGGGCCGAGCCTTAGTTCCTTGACACAGTTCCTTCGACGTCAGCGCGTTTTGCAATCTGTGTGGCAAGCGGCGAGAAGTGCCTCATTGAGGATAAGGACTTCGCTGAGGTAGATTGAAGTGAAGGGTTCATCTGTTCCCGAGCACATTCAGCTGCTCACTACGCTTCAAGACATCGAGGCCCTGCTGTTTCCAGAAGTGAAGCAGGTCGATGAAAATCCAGTTCTCGGCCAACCTATCGCCGTCCCGACGGTAGATATCAATGACGCGGAACTCGCCCGGTTTGCCCGTCGCGGGCATGCCCATGAAGCCACCGGTCGGGGTCGCGACGAAATTGGGCCATCCGAAGAAGCCGCCAAAGCTCCCCTCGGCCATGCGGCAGATATGCTTGGTCTTGCTGCGATCGGCGAAGCCGGCGCGGAAGGGGCCGGAATGTTGCCTGGCGTAACGCTCGATCGTGTAGGTCGCGCCGATCCCGGCGGGCCCCCACCAGATCATGTCGTCCTGCCAGGTGCGGGCAAGCTCATCTTCCAACGACAGGCCGCTGTTCCATTGGCCAAGATCCGAGATCATCGCCTCGATCGCAGCCAGAGTCGCCTTGCCTTCGTCGTCGGGCCGGTCGTCGAACATCAGGCCGTCATGGGTCATCGGGCCGGGCTGGACCAGATGCGCCCCGGTCTGTGGCGGAAAGGGGTTCAGTCCCGCCTGCATCATCAGGTGCGGGATGTCGAAATACATGGCGGTTTCGATGATCCGCCCGTCTTGAATGCGGTGGAACGCGCAATAGCGCAGGAACGCCATGCGCCCGGTCGGGGGGATACCCAGCCACGCTCGGTCGAAGAGGCCCATCAGGTGCCCCATCGAGCAGACCCAGTCCTGCGGCTCATCGGTCAGGCTGTTGCGGCCGGCCATAAAGACATCCATTCGGCGCTGCAGACGGCTGAGACCGTGACGCAGGGGCACCCAGAACCGAGTCGCGACCTCGGCGGCGCCAATGATTTCATTGAACGGATGAAAGCCGCGCCACAAAAGATCCGGAGCGCAATAACGTCGCATCACATCGCGCATCTGGTCGGGCAGGGCGGTGTCCAAGGCATGATAGAAGTCCCGCACGAGCTGCTTGGTCTTTAGGCGATCCGTCATTTCATCTTTCTCTGTCAAAGGTTTGATCCGCATCAGATCCGGCTGTATCTGGCACAATTCTAAACAAAATGAATGCGTATGCAAAAATATCTTGTCACAGCCTTGTCTGATTCGCTATGGTTTTTTGCAAGCGTATGCAAAACGATTCCCGAAGGAGGGCGCAATGGCTGAAATCCAGCTGCGGAATGTCGGAAAGCGTTGGGGCGCGTTTGTGGGTGTCCACAATTTCGACCTGACCATTGCCGACCGTGAGTTCCTCGTGCTGCTTGGGCCCTCGGGCTGTGGTAAGACTACCACGATGCGCATGATCGCCGGGTTAGAGGATGTCACCGAGGGCGAGATCCTGGTCGACGGCAATGTCGTTAATGATCTGGAGCCCAAGGATCGCGACGTGGCGATGGTGTTCCAGAGCTATGCGCTTTACCCGAACATGAATGTTTACGAGAACATCCGCTTTCCGCTGAAGGTGCGGGGCATCGACGCGGCGTCGCACGACGAAAAAGTGCGCCGCGCGGCCTCGATGGTTGAACTGGACGATTTCCTGCATCGCAAGCCCGCCGAACTGTCAGGTGGTCAGCGTCAGCGCGTCGCCCTTGCCCGTGCCATCGTCCGCGAGCCGAACGTGTTCCTGATGGACGAGCCGCTGTCGAACCTCGATGCGAAACTGCGGGTCTCCACGCGGGCGCAGATCAAGAACCTCAGCCACGAACTGGCCGTCACGACCATCTACGTCACCCATGACCAGATCGAGGCGATGACCTTGGCCGACCGCGTGGTGGTGATGAAGAAGGGCGTCGTCCAGCAGGTCGGCAGCCCCATGGAAATTTATGACCGCCCCGCCAATACCTTCGTTGCCAGCTTCATTGGCTCACCGGCCATGAACCTGATCGACGGGCGCGTCGAGAGCGGCGTGTTCACCGCGCAGCACACCCGGGTCGAGGGCGTGACGCTGACGGACGGCCCAGTCACCCTGGGCTTCCGGGCCGAGGATGCAATGCTTCAGGATCACGGCCAGATCGAGGCGCCGATCTATACGATCGAACTCTTGGGCGATGCGACGATGATATCGGTACGCGTCGGCGGGGCGCTGATCAGCGTCAAGGCCGACAAGACCTATCGCGCCGAGATTGACGACCGCATCGGCATCCGCATCCCGGTTGAGGCCTGCCACTTCTTTACCGCCGAAAGCGGCGAACGGCTCGACCCTCCGGCCCGATAGCGCATCATCGGATAACAACAGACGACAGACAAGATCACAGGGAGACCAAGATGAAGCTGAAGACCCTTTTCTTCGCAAGTGCTCTGTCGCTTGCATCGACCTCGGTCTGGGCGGCCTGCGCCTTTGAAAACGACGTGCCTGTTAAATCGCTGTCCGCTGGGTTCGAGGCCTGGAAAGCCGTGACGGACTCCATGGCCGAATGCGGCAACTTCACGGCTTCGCTGGACCAAGAGTTTAAGGAAAAGCAGCCCGAAGCCTTTGCGGCAAATCCGGCGCTGTACCAGATCGGCGGCGTGGCCAACGAAACGTTGATCCCGCTGCTGAACGCCGGAACGATCCGTCCGCTGGACGATTTGGTCGAGAAATATGGCCAGAACCTGACCCCGAACCAGCTCATCACGGTGGACGGGCAGATCATGGCCATCGCGATGATGGTGAACGCCCAGCACCTGATGTACCGCGAGGACATCTTGGCCGATCTGGGCATCGAAGAACCCAAAACCTACGATGATGTCCTGGCCGCCGCTGAACAGATCAAGGCTGCCGGCGTGGTCGAGTATCCTCTGGGAGGCACCTTCGCGACGGGCTGGAACCTCGCGCAGGAATTCGTGAACATGTATCTGGGCGAGGGCGGCAATTTCGTCGATGACGCGAACATGCCAACCATCAACACGCCCGAGGGCGTCAAGGTGCTTGAGACCCTGAAGGCGATGACCGCCTACATGGATCCCGAATACCTCGTCTCGGATTCGACCTACGTTCAGCAGCAGTTCCAGCAGGGCAAGATCGCGATGGCCAATCTTTGGGCCAGCCGCGCCGCCGCGATGGAAGACCCAGCCGAAAGCCAGGTGGTCGGCAAGGTCAAGATGGCCTCGGCCCCGATGGGATCTGCCGCACCCGCGACCTCGCTATGGTGGGATGGCATCGTCTTTGCCAAGAACATGACGGACGAGCAGGCCGATGCGGCCTTCCGCGTGGCGATGGAAGGCATCGACACCGAGATGGTGCAGACCAACAACGACGCCGCGGTGTGGTTGGTGCAGGGCTATGAGGTCGGTCCGCTTTCCGCCGGCGTCGCCGCGACGGCCGAGAATGGCGCCCGCCTTTACCCGGCTTCGACCGCGCTTGGTATCCTGCACTCCGCGATAGGGAGCGGGCTGGCCGCATATCTGACCGGCGCCAAGGATGCGGAAACCACCCTTGCCGATATCGAGGCCAGATACCTGACCTCGGCGAAAGAGGCCGGGCTTATCAACTAAGGCGTTCTCCCCGCCGGACTGGGGAGGGTTTGCCCTCCCCGCTTTTTCCGCCCGCGCGCCCCTAAACGGACCCGAGAGAAAGACAGAGACATGAACTTTCGCACCTTTGCCGCCTTTGTCGGCCCCTCTGTCTTGATGATGCTGCTGTTCATCGCGCTTCCACTGATCAGCGTCTTTACCCAAAGCTTTTATATCACCCAGCCGGTCTATGAGACGGTCGAAGTCGAGTCCTGCACGCCGGGATTTCCGACCCAGACTTGCGTGACTGAACAGAAATCCGTCCCGATGCTGGACGAAAACGGTGCGATCGCCAAAGAGACGCGCTTTGTCGGGCTGGACAGCTATCGCAACGTGCTGGAACCCGAGCGCGCGTGGAGCGCGATTTCCAACCTCGACTGGCGTGCCTTTCAGGCCATCGATTTCTGGAAGGCCCTACGCTTTACCCTGACCTTCACGCTATTCACCCTGCCGCTGGTTCTGGGTCTTGGTCTGACCATCGCGCTGGTCCTGAACAACACCGCCAAGATGTTGCGCGGCCCGGTCATTTTCGTATCGCTGCTGCCTTTCATCATCACGCCGGTGATCGGCGCTCTGTCGATCAACTGGCTGTTTCGGGGCGATGGTATCCTGACCCAGCTGATCGAACGCATGATCGAGCGTGATGTCGCGCTGTTCGCGCAGGCCTGGACGCTAGAACTGCTGATGATGACCTATCGCGTTTGGCACGTCGCGCCCTTCGCGGCGATCGTCTTCTACGCCGGGCTGCAAACCGTCAACAGCGACGCGCTGGAAAGCGCGCTGATCGACGGCGCTTCGCGCTGGCAACGGCTGCGCTATGTCGTGATCCCGCATCTGATGCCGCTGATCGTGTTCATCTCGATGATCCATCTGATGGACAGCTATCGCGTCTTCGAAGAGATCATCGGCTTCTCCAGTCAGGGACACGTGATTTCGCTGCAATGGCTGACCTATGACTTCCTCATCCCCGATCAGGCCGGCAACCGCTCGATCAGCCGCGCCTCGGCCAGCGCCATGCTGACCATGATCGGGATCGCTCTGCTGCTTGTCCCGCTGCTGCGCCGCACATGGCGCGACCACAAAGGAGGTCACTGACATGCCCTCGCGCGCCTTGGCCCAACCGCTGCCCCTGAAAGTGGCATCGGCTGCCTTCCTTCTGGTCTGGTGCATCGTCGCCGCCTTCCCGATCTTCTGGATCACGGTGATGAGCTTCAAGTCACCCGTCGACGCTTTCGCCAGCAATCCGTTGGACGTGATCTTCGGCCCTGCGACGCGGGCAGGGGGCAAGGGCATCTCGATCATCGACATCGTGCTTGGCCTTGCGGTGATCTGGGCCTCAGCCCGCGTCTCGACCCGTGCGCTGCCGCGCCTGATCGCCAATTATTCGCCGACAGGCTATGTCTGGGCCGGGTGGATCATCGGTGCGATGGTGGTGGTTCTCGGCTTCCTGATCGTCTTTTTCGGGGTGATGCCCGCGATCCTCGACGTGCTGAACCCGTTCCTGGGGCCGCTTGGGCGTGACGTCGTCGGCCTCTCGACCGAGCATTACAAAACCGTCTGGATCGACCGGGGCTTTTCGAACAACTTCCAGAACTCGCTGATCGTGACGGCGGGGGTGGTGACGGTATCGCTTACGGTGGGCACGCTGGCCGGATACGGGCTGGCGAGGTCGGGGTCCAACCTCGCCTTCGGGATCCTGATCGCCGCGCTCATCTTTCGCGCCCTGCCGCACTCAGTGCTGGTCGCGGGTTACCTGCCGGTCTTCATCAACTCGGCCGAGTGGCTACGCCCGATCCTCGGTGAGAACGCGCCGACCCTCTACGGCAAGCCATGGGCGACGATCGCCGTGCTGGTCGCGATCAACCAGCCCTTCACCATCTGGATGCTGCGCTCGTTCTTCCAGAACATTCCTGCTGAGCTGGACGAGGCCGCGCGGGTCGATGGCTGCAGCCACTTCCAGGCCTTCCGCAGAGTGATCATGCCGGTCATGTGGCCGGGGGTCATCACCACGGGACTGTTCAGCTTCCTGCTGGGCTATAATGATTTTCTGGTGACCTCGCTGCTGCTCGACGCGCAGAACCAGACGATGGTTCCGGCCATCGCGGGCATGTTCAACCGCGAGACGACGACCACCGACCAAGTGGTGGCGGTCGCGGCGGCGGTGTCGATCACCGCGCCCCTGTTCTTCCTTGTGATGGTGTTCCAGCGCCAGATCGTCAGCGGTCTGACCGCAGGGGCGGTGAAAGGCTGATGAGCGCAAGTTTCCGCCATAGCGCACTGTCGCGCCATCCGGCCCTGAACCGGATGCCGAGGGACTTTTTGATCCGCCGGGTCACCCCGCCCCAAAAATCTTCCTCTGACATTTGAAAGGACAAGTCCATGAAAGGCTCTCGCCCCGCACAAGCCGTGCTGACCAAGGACACGGATCTCAGCAAGACCGACGAAACCCGCGCAGTAATCGAGGCGATGGTCGACGGTCTGAACGACCACCGTATCGCCGATATCGGCGAATTCTTTGCCCAAGGCTTTCGCTGGATCGGCAATCAGGGTTGCGGCACCAAGACCGGCATTGAGGAATTCCAGAACAACTGGCAGCGCCCGTTCCAGGCGGCGTTCTCGGATAAGGTCTGCATCGACGAGGCTCGCCTATACATGGGCGAATGGGCCGCGGCTTTCGGTCGTCAGGAAGCCACTCATAGCGGCGATTTTCTGGGCATCGCTCCGACCGGCAAGCGGGTCAAGATTCGCTATATGGATTTCTGGAAAGTCGTCGACGGGAAGATCGTCGACAACTGGGTGAACGTCGATTTCGCCCATGTCGCCGCGCAGCTTGGCGTCGACCTTTTTGACGGCCACGGCTGGGAAGCATTTGATCGTGGCGAGAAGACCCCGCCCCGTCCCAAGAACTGAGGACAAGTTCATGACCGTTGAATATCTGAAACGCGGCAAGCCCGAGGCCGACCGGGCAGAAGATGACGCCAAGACCCGCGCCGTCGTCGAAGCGACCTTGAAGGACATCGAGGCGCGGGGCGATGCCGCCGTGCGTGAGCTGTCCGAGAAATTCGACAAGTACAGCCCCGACAGCTTTCGCCTCGGCCAGGACCAGATCGACGCGCTGATTGCCTCGCTCAGTGAGCGTGAGCTGGCCGATATCAAGTTTGCGCAGGAACAGGTGACGAAATTCGCGCAGGCTCAGCGCGACTCGATGCTGGAAATCGAGGTCGAGACCCTGCCGGGCGTGATCCTGGGCCACAAGAACATCCCCGTGCAGTCGGTCGGCTGCTATGTTCCGGGTGGCAAGTTCCCGATGGTCGCCTCGGCCCATATGTCGGTGGCGACGGCCAAGGTCGCGGGCGTGCCGCGCATAATCGCCTGCACGCCGCCCTTCAACGGCAAGCCCAACGCCGCCGTGATCGCCGCGATGCATCTGGGTGGCGCGCATGAAATCTATGTCATGGGCGGCATTCAGGCGATCGGTGCCATGGCCATCGGCACCGAAACGATCGAGCCGGTGCATATGCTGGTCGGCCCCGGTAATGCCTTCGTCGCCGAGGCCAAGCGTCAGCTATTCGGTCGCGTCGGCATCGACCTGTTCGCCGGCCCGACCGAGACCATGGTCATCGCCGACGAAACCGCCGCCGATGCCGAACTGTGCGCGACAGACCTTCTGGGACAGGCCGAGCATGGCTACAACTCGCCCGCGGTCCTGGTGACCAATTCGCACGCTCTGGCCACGGCCACCCTGTCCGAGATTGATCGCATCCTGCAGATCCTGCCGACCGCCGCCACCGCCCGCGTCAGTTGGGAGGAATATGGCGAGGTGATCGTCTGCGACAGCTATGACGAGATGCTGGAGGTCGCCAATGACATCGCCAGCGAGCATGTGCAGGTGATGACGGGCCGCGACGACTGGTTCCTTGAGAAGATGACTAGCTATGGTGCGCTGTTCCTTGGCGCGCGCACGAATGTGGCCAATGGGGACAAGGTGATCGGCACCAACCACACGCTGCCGACCAAGAAGGCGGGCCGCTATACCGGCGGGTTGTGGGTCGGCAAGTTTTTGAAAACACACAGCTATCAGAAAGTGACCACTGACGCGGCAGCGGCAATGATCGGCGAATACGGATCGCGCCTGTGCATGCTGGAGGGCTTTGTCGGCCACGCCGAACAATGCAACATCCGCGTCCGCCGCTATGGCGGCGTCAATGTCCCGTATGGCGAAGCCGCGCCCTATCGCGAAGCAGCCGAGTAGTGACGCAATGAAAGATCACAGTACGATGGACAAGCATAGCCAGAATAAGGCGCTGATCGGGACCCTGCGCGCGGCCATGTATGATTTCGACGAGGCTGTCGTCCGCAAGGCGCTGGCCGATGTGTCGGCCCCCGATGCGCTGTTCCGCCTGTGCCATCCGTTCGGGGACAGCGCCGGTTCGGAAGCTTTCTACGACACCGCCTATCGCGATCTTCTGGACGCATGGCCGGATTTGGAACGTCGAGACTATATCGTCATGGCGGGCACCGACGAATTCGGTGCCGACTGGGTCGGCTGCGGCGGTTACTACACCGGCGTCTTCACCGGCCCCTGGCTGGACATCCCACCGACCGGCCATCAGGCGGTGATGCGGTTCCACGAATTTTTCCGCATCGAGAACAGCAAGATTGTCGAATTCCAGGCCCTTTGGGACATCCCCGAGGTGATGGTCCAGGCCAGCGCCTGGCCGATGGCCCCGAGCCTTGGACTGGAATTCCATGTCCCCGGTCCGGCCACGCAGGACGGTTTCGTGCCCGGCCCGCATGACGAAGCACGCTCGCTGGCGACGCGCCAGCATATCGTGGACATGCTAGAGCATCTGAAGAAGCACCCCAAAGAGGGCGGCCCCGAAGTGATGGAGATGGATCGTTTCTGGCATCCGCGAATGAACTGGTACGGTCCCAGTGGCATCGGCACCGGGCGCGGCATCGCCGGGTTCCGCAACTGGCACCAGATCCCCTTCCTAAGCGGGATGCCCGATCGCGGGCAGTATCTGGACGAGATCACTTACCATTTCTTTGGCGATGGCGATTACGCCGCCGTCACCGGCTGGCCAAACATGATCCAAACCGTCACCCATGACGGCTGGCTGGGCATCGCCCCGACGGGCAAGCGCATCACCATGCGCAGTCTTGACTTCTGGCGGTTGGAAAACGGCAAGATCCGGGAGAACTGGGTTCTGGTCGATCTTCTGGATGCTTATCGGCAGTTGGGGGTGGATGTCTTCGCGCGGCTACGCGAATTCAACAAGGCCCGCAATATCGGACGTATCTCGATCCCGGATGGTATGAACTGATGAGCGAACTTCCCCGTCCCCCGTCCTTCGATCTGACCGGCCGGCGCGCGCTGGTGACCGGCGCTTCGTCCGGCATCGGTCAGGGCTGCGCGGTGGCCTTGGCCAGCGCGGGCGCGCATGTCGTATGCGCGGCACGGGGGGCAGGGCGCTTGGATGAGACGGTCGCCGGGTTGATCGAACGCGGCTGGTCGGCACAGGCGCAGGTTCTGGACCAGAACGACCTGACTGCGCTGGACGCGTTGCTGTCCGGCGAGCCGTTCGACATCGTCGTAAACTCAGCCGGGCTGGCGCGGCACGGCCCTGCGCTGGACACCACCCCCGAGGATTTCGACACGGTGATCGGCGTCAATCTGCGCTCGGCCTACTTCCTGTCGGCGGGCGCGGCCCGTGCGATGAAGGCGGCGGGGCGCAAAGGCTCAATCATGCATATCTCCAGCCAGATGGGGCACGTGGGCGGGATCGACCGGGCGCTCTATTGCGCCAGCAAGCACGGACTTGAAGGCATGGTCAAGGCGATGGCGCTGGAATGGGGCAAGGCCGATATCCGGATCAACACGATCTGCCCGACCTTCATTCGCACGCCGCTGACCCAATCGACCTTCGATAATCCCGAACGCGCCGTGTGGATCATGGAAAAGATCAAGCTGCCGCGCGTCGGCGAGGTCGAGGACATCATGGGCGCGGTTCTGTACTTGGCCTCGGATGCATCGGCCATGGTCACTGGGTCGTCGATGCTGATCGATGGTGGCTGGACGGCGGACTGATTGTGGAAAAGGTCACATCCATACAGGTTGCGGAACGGGCGGGCGTCAGCCAGTCGGCCGTCAGCCGTGTCTTCACGCCCGGTGCATCGGTCAGCAAGAAGACTGCCGAGAAGGTACGCAAGGCCGCCAAGGAACTGGGCTATCGGCCGAATATTCTTGCGCGCGCGATGGTATCGGGCCGCTCGCGGATCATCGGACTGGTCGTCGCCTACCTGGAGAACTACTTCTACCCCGAGGTGGTCGAGAAGCTGTCGAACAGCCTGCAGGAACGCGGCTATCACGTGCTGATCTTCATGGCCTCGCAGACCACTGGGAATATCGACGACGTGATGGAGGAAATCCTCGACTACCAAGTCGATGGCATCATCCTGGCCTCGGTCGCGCTGTCATCCGATATCGCCACGCGCTGTCAGCAGGCCGGCGTTCCGGCGGTGCTGTTCAACCGTTCGCAATCGGGGGAGGGTGTGACCTCGGTCACCTCGGACAACCATGCAGGGGGGCGCAAGGCGGCCCGTCTGTTGGTCGCAGGCGGCCATCACCGCTTGGGTTATATCGCGGGCTGGGAAGGCGCCTCGACCCAGCGTGACCGGGAGGCCGGGTTCCGCGCCGGACTGGCTGAGGCGGGGCAAAGCCTGTTTGCCCGCGAGGTTGGTGATTTCAATGCCGACCGCGCTCGCGACGCCGCCCGTCGCATGTTCGAGCATGCCCCGGCGCAGCGCCCCGATGCCGTCTTCGTGGCCAATGATCACATGGCCTTCGCGGTGATGGATGTGCTGCGTTTCGAACTGGGGCTGTCGGTCCCGCATGACGTGTCGGTCATAGGCTATGACGATGTGCCCCCCGCCGCGTGGCTGGCCTATGGCCTGACTACGATCCGCCAGCGCGCCAACCTGATGGTGGCCGAGACCGTCGCCGCGCTGATCGAGATGATTGAATCACAAGATCCCCCCATGCCCCGGAATATTCAGATCGATGGCCCGCTGATCCTGCGCAAATCGACCCGCATTCCCGAAGGCTGGACCCCTGAAAGGATAGGACATGAAGGGCTTTGATACCAAGTTTCGTGATTTTCCCGATTACATCATCGGGATCACCAAGGAGATATGGGAAGATCGCGGCATTGACACGCTGCATCGTTACTACAGCAACGAGATCGTCGTCCGCTCGCCCGCTTCGGTCGTGCTGGGCAACCGGAAAGTCATTGGCGCGACCATGGCGACGCTGGCCGAGTTTCCCGACCGGGAGTTGCTGGGGGAGGATGTGATCTGGTCCGGCACCCCGGAAGAGGGGATGCTCAGCTCGCATCGCATCATCTCGACCGCGACGCATCTGGGCGACGGGGTCTATGGTCCGGCCAGCGGCACCAAGCTGCGCTATCGGATCCTGGCTGACTGCCATGCGATCGACAATCAGATCAACGATGAATGGCTGATCCGCGATCAGGGCGCGATCGTGCGCCAGATGGGCTGGGACCCCAAGAACTATGCTGCCGACCTGATCATTCGCGAAGGCGGACCCGACACCTGCGTCAAGCCGTTGACCCCGGGGACCGACCGGCCAGGGCCGTATACCGGGCGCGGCAATGACAATCCCTGGGGCCAGCGCCACGCTGACATCCTGACCCGGATCATGGGCGCCGACATGGCGGTGATCGAACAGGAATATGACCGCGCCGTGCAAACCGAATATCCCGGCGGCGTGACGGGCCACTCCTTCGGTGCGGTGGACCGGTTCTGGATGGGGCTGCGCGCCTCGTTCCCGAACGCCGCCTTTACCATCCACCATCAGATCGGCCGCGACGATCCGGCGATGCCGCCGCGGTCCGCCCTGCGGTGGAGTCTGCACGGCACCCATGACGGTTGGGGTGTATTCGGCGCCCCGACCGGGGCCGAAGTTTATGTGCTTGGTATCAGCCATGTCGAATTTGGCGCGTTGGTGGCAGATGAGCCTAAAATCCGCCGCGAGTATACTCTGTTTGATGAAACCTCGGTCTGGAAACAGATCTTGCTGCATACCGGCCAGAAGTGATGGCAGCGCCCTTCATGAAGTTGACGGATGGCGAGGCGGCTCGGCGGTTCCACGCGCACCGCGCCGGCCTGCGCGCACGGCGCCTGAATCTGCGTCCGCCCGGCATCGGATCCTGACCGGCTGCCTGACTGACCCATTCTCAAAGGAACATGTCCATGACCACCATCGACCAGCGGATCGTCCGCTATGGCGAACTGAAGCCTTGCAAGACCGCCTTCATCGACGCCCATACGCCGGGCTCGGACCGCAAGGAAAACTTTACGATCATCGGCGGCGGCGTGTCCGAAAGCCCTGATCAGCATGTCCATATCCGTGACACGCCGGGCTTCAACATCGGCGCGGCGGGTCAGCCGCCGAACTGCCGCAACTCGCTGCACTCACACACCACGGCCGAGGTCTTCTTTGTCCTGAAGGGCCGCTGGCGGTTCTTCTGGGGCCGTTATGGCACCGCAGGCGAATTCGTGGCGGAAGAGGGAGATATCTTCAACATCCCGACCGGCATTTTCCGCGGGTTCGAGAACATCGGCACTGATTACGGCATGATCATGGCAATCCTGGGCGGCGACGATGCCGGGGGCGGCGTGACCTGGGCGCCGCAGGTCATCGAGGAAGCCCGCGCCCATGGCCTGATCCTTGGCGAGAACGGCAAGCTCTATGACAGCAAGAGGGGCCAGAGCTTGCCACATGGCGTCTCGCCCATGCCGGTGCTGACGGACGAGCAGCTGAAGGCCTATCCCGAGGTTCCGGTTCAGGATGTCGTGCGCGATTACGTCGCCCGTTATTGGGACCTCATGGCGCTGGCGGCTAAGGCGCCCGCCAAGGTCATCGGGCCGAACGGTCTGCTGAAGGATCGCCCCGGCTTCGAGGTCGATTTCCTGACCCGCGGGTCGATTCCGGCAGCCATGGTCACCCCAGACCGCCACACCGTGCTGATGCCGATGCGCGGGTATTGGAAGCTGAGCGTGCAGGGGTATGAGACTGTCCTGAATCCCGGCGACACCTGCCTGATCAATCCGGGCGAGGCTTACGCGCTGGAACCCGCCATGACAGGCGAGGCCAGCCTGTATCGTGTCACCGCGACCGACGATCCGGCCGGCGCAACCTGGTCCGGCAAGTAAGGCCATCGCGGGGCGGCCGCCCGCCCCGCACTCCACAAAGGACCGATCATGACCCCCTTGCTGTTTCTGCCTGGCATGATGTGTGACGCGCGTCTATTCGCGCCGCAGATCGCCGCGCTGTCGGCGCATCGCGCCGTCATGACCTGTCCGGCGGGGGGGTATGACAGCATGCAGGCGCTAGCCGCCGATATCCTGTCCTATGCGCCGCCGCAGTTTGCCCTGGCAGGGCTGTCGATGGGCGGCATCCTGGCGATGGAGGTTCTGCGCCAGGCCCCCGATCGCATTGCCGGTCTTGCGCTGATGGACACAAATCCCCTGGCCGAACTGGATGAGGTCAAGGCCCGCCGCGGCCCTCAGATCGCGGCGGTTCGGCAGGGCGGTCTGGCCGAGGTCATGCGCGGCCAGATGATCCCGAACTATCTGCACGCGCCGGATCCCGACGGCTCTATCTCGGCGCTGTGCCTGCAGATGGCGCTGGATCTTGGGCCGCAGGTCTTTGTGAACCAGTCACTGGCGCTACGCGACCGCCCGGATCAAACACAGGTGCTGCGCGGTCATCGCGGCCCGACCCTGATCCTGTGCGGTGAATCCGACCGGCTGTGCCCGGTTGCACGGCATCGATTGATGCACGAATTGCTGCCCCACGCGACCCTGCAGATCGTGCCGCATGCCGGCCACCTGCCGGTTCTAGAACAACCCGAACACACAACGGCGCTGCTGCGGCGCTGGCTGGAGGAGCTATGACCCCGACACTTCTGACCCTGCTGCATCGGGTCGACACGCCCACCGTCTGCAATGCCATCGAAGTGGTGCAAGGCAAACGCGGGTTCGATGCCTTCACGCGCGGCACGGTTCTGTCCTCGGCCCCCGACAGCGGCGCGATCGTAGGCTATGCCCGCACCGCGAAGCTGTCGGCCATCGCACCCTCCAGCGAACCGGTCGAGGTGGTCCGCGAACGCCGCATGGCCTATTACCGCTATATGGCCGAGGCCCCGAACCCCTCCATCGCGGTGATCGAGGATCTGGATTACCCGGCCTGTATCGGCGCCTATTGGGGCGAGATCAATACCACCGTTCACAAGGGCTTTGGCATCGCGGGCGCGCTGACCAACGGCGTGATGCGCGATCTGGGCGACCTGCCGGACCGGTTCCCGGTGATCGCCGGATCTGTTGGTCCCAGCCACGGCTTCGTGCATTTGCGCGATATCGACTGTCCGGTGACCGTCTTTGGTATGTCCGTCCATCCCGGCGATCTGATCCATGCCGACCGCCACGGCGCGGTGGTCATCCCTGCAGATGTCGTCCCCCAGCTTGAGGCCGGGATCGCCAAGCTGATGAAGACTGAGCGTATCGTGCTGGACGCTGCCCGCCGCCCGGATTTCGACTTCGACAAATTCTCCGAAGCTTGGGCCGAGTTCGAGTGTCAGCGGACCTGACGACCCGTCGTGTCCGTCGTCGAATGATTTGGAACAGGCGGCCTGATTTTGGTCTGGAGGGCTCTGGCTCTGTGAGTTGAGGTTATGCTGCCTGGCGCTGATGGATCAAGCGCCGGCTCTGGATGGTCAGTTTCTTGATCTTCTCCTTTTCTGCCAGGATGGCCGGGCCGCGTCCGAAGTAGACGTCAGCGGGTGTGAGATTGCCGAGTCTCTCGTGATAGCGGTGGTTGTTGTAATGCTCGACAAAGGCCGCGATGGCCGCCTCGAGTTCGCCCTGCAGATAGTAGTTTTCCAGAAGGATGCGGTTCTTGAGGGTCTGGCGTGTTGCCCGGCGGATATCTTTGACCGTCTTCTCCGCCTCGGCTTTCGCCGTCATGGGCTTCTTGCTCATCTTCGCTCCATAAGGGCTACGATGAGCCAAGAACCCTCCATCACGCAATCAGCCTAATCTATTCCATGGGCGCTGACGTCAGACACTGTAACAAATCAACCCGGCTCTTGTGAGGCAGTAAGATCAAACCCCAATGATCATGGCACGACCTTCGGGCGCAGAAAAAAAGATCTTGCAGGCTTCGGAGAAAGCTTGCACGACGCGCCGGCGAGGTCCCGGTACGTGCCCCAACGACAACGTTAACCCAATTGAGGATTCCTCGATAGGCAGGCATGCGGTGTTGTCTCCCGCGTAGGTGGAACTACTCACTGGACGCATGTTCAGAATTGAACACCCCAGCCCCGACCCTACTAATGCCCTGATCATCTCTGTTGAATTTACCGTCGCAACCACGGAGATCGGCTTGCCGCTACTTTCAAGCAAGTCAAGATAATGTGCCTTTGCCACGGGTCGATCAAGGATGATGAGCGGCTCGTCTACCAAATCCAGAAGCCGCACCGACGTTTGCCTGGCAAATCGATGTTCGGAACTACAAAGGCAATAAGTCGGCGCGTGGATCAAGCGTTCGACGACGATCTGCGGAACAGGAGAATCTGCGACGAATAGTATGACATCATACCTTCCGTCGAGCAGCCCGGATTGCGCCCGAGCGTTATCACACTCTTCCAGAAACAGGCTCAAACTGGGATTTTCCGACAGCATCGGAGCCAGTATTTTAGGAAGAAAGGCGGGGGCGACTGGCGCATAATAGCCTATCTTGAGAACACCTGACAAACTCGTGCGCATTTCCGCACCATCGATCAGCATCGCATCGTAGCGGTCCAGAAGATCTTCCATCCGCCGAAGGATGACGCGTCCGGCAGATGTTGGCGAAATACCTTTCGCGCGCGCCCGGGTTACGAGCGTAATGCCGAAAGCCTCTTCGGCCTGATCGATCGCCGCGGATACGGCTGAGGCCGCAACATTCAGCTCTTCTGCTGCAGCTGCAATGCTGCTCCGCAGAATCGCTGTGCGGGTATATCGCATGGCGCGAAGGGAAAGCCTCATGACAAGAAACCTCTGAGAATCAGATGATGATACAGTATTTATTCTGTTTTTCCAATTATAACGATTCTGTTAAATTGCAAACTCTACAAGTAATGGAGCGTGCAATGACTGCTTCCAATGACCCTAAGCCCTCCCTTCCCGGTTGGAATTACACTCCTAACGTACCGATCGAGGTATCTCCTCTCTTCCAATGGCCCCCACGACCCTTTGCCGTGCTTCGATGGCTTTGGGATAGCTGGTTCCTGATCTCTGAACGGCTAATCATCGTCGGCATCGCTTTTGCGTCACTTGTCTGGACTCAGCCGCCGTTGGAGGTGACGCGAAATCTTGAACTGGGCTGGATCGCCCAGATCTGGCTCCGCAACATCTTTCTCATGACGCTTATTGCCGGCGGACTGCATATCTACTTCTACAGATGGAACGCGCAGGGCAAGAAGCTGAGGTATGACCCGCGCCCTTTGATGGTGAACGGAAGGCAATTCACCTTGGGCGGCCAGATCCGGGATAATATGTTCTGGACGCTAGCCAGCGGCGTGACCATCTGGACCGGCTATGAATGCCTGATGTTCTGGGCGATGGGCAACGGCTGGGCGCCTGTGCTGAACTGGGAAGATAACCCCGTCTGGTTCGTGGCGCTCTTCCTCGCCATTCCTTTATGGGAGAGCTTCTACTTCTACCTGATCCACCGGGCGCTGCATTGGCCGCCGCTCTATAAGCGTGTCCACTCGCTGCACCATCGCAACGTCAATGTCGGTCCTTGGTCGGGCATGTCGATGCATCCGGTCGAGCATGTGATATTCCTCGGGTCGGTACTGATCCACTGGATTATTCCCGCAAATCCGGTCCACATTCTCTATCACATGCAGTATCTGACTCTGACAGCGGCCACGTCCCACTCGGGCTACGAGGCCCTGCTGATGAGAGATAGAAACCGTCTCAAACTCGGCACTTTTCACCACCAGATGCATCACCGCTACTTCGAATGTAACTATGGTTCACTGGAAGTTCCCTGGGACAAGATGTTTGGTTCCTTCCACGATGGCACGCCTGAAGCGAACGAACGTATGAAGGAGCGCCGTAAGCGCATCATGGGAGCTTGACGATAGAAGGTCCCAACCGATCAGGGCCAGCACTTCCTGAAACAGGACATCGGGCCACATGAGGGTGCGATATTCCCGAAGTCGAGACGTTCGGCGGGAGCGACCCCAATAGCGTTTCGTGTCGAGCGGGCCAAGCTTCGTCGAAGGACAACCGCGCCGCAATCCATGTTTCTCGGATAGTCCAAAAGAGATCCGGGACGAACTGATGACCATCGACAACGGGGCAATCATATCAATGATACGTCGGATCAAACCCGACGGGTCAAAGGCCAGAAAGAAGCCACAACTACCACGACAGGCTAAACTGTCTCAAAAACCGACGGAGGTACGATATATGACAAGAACTGTACGCCTGATGATCGGCACGGCCGCCTTGTTGCTAGGCGCCGGGGCAACCATGGCCGAAACAATCGTGATCGGCCATTTTGGTGATCCGACACCAATGAACGTCGCACGCGCCGAGGCAAAGTTTGAAGCCGCCACGGATTGGGACATCGAATGGCGGACCTTTGCGTCTGGAACCGATGTGATCGCCGCAATGGCGTCAGGTGACGTAGCGATCTCGGAACTCGGCTCCTCGCCGCTGGCAATCGCCGCCAGCCAAGGGGTCGATCTGAAAATGTTCATGATGTCTTATGCGATCGGCCAATCCGAAAGCCTGATAGTGCGCAACGGCGCAGGGATAGCGTCCCTTGAAGACCTCACGGGAAAGCGCGTGGCGGTTCCAGTCGGTTCGACTGCGCATTTCTCGCTCGTCGGTGCACTTGATCATGCCGGCATCTCCGAAAGCGACGTGACGATCATGAATATGCCGCCCGACCAAATCGCTGCCGCTTGGGAGCAGAGCGCAATTGACGCCGCCTTCATCTGGCAGCCGGTTCAGAGCCAGCTTATGGAAAAGGGATCACGCCTGCTTGGGGCCGACAAGACCGCCGAATGGGGATTTCCAACCTTCAACGCCTGGGTCGTAAATTCTGACTTTGCCTCCACAAACGCCGAAGCTCTCGCCGCTTTCGCGAAGACGATGGATGATGCCAATCAAGCTTACCTATCCCAACGCTCCGCTTGGACGGCGGACAGTGGGGAGGTTCAGGCCGTGGCAAAGATGACCGGAGCAGCGCCCGATCAGGTGCCGGCAATTCTTGAAGGTTATACGTTCATACCACTCAGCGAGCAGCTGAGCGGTCCTTGGCTGCGCGATGCGGCCGCGACAATGAAGGCCACGGCTGAGTTCCTGAAGGCCGCTGGACGGATTGACAATACGATTGAGGATTATTCGGCCTTTGTTGATGACGGCATCGCTAAGTCAGCGGCGAGATAAATCGGTGCGGAACCTGCTCGGTGTCGCGTGACCAGGCAGCTTCCGCCATTTAGGAGAGGAGACATGCTTTGACCCTGAAGATGAACAGCTCGTCGGTAATTGCCCCAGTGTCAGACGGGTGCCCAACTAGAAAGTCCCTCAGCCTAATCGATGCAGAGGTCGAAGAGGGGCTTTTGTCGTCGCTCTCTTTGCCCGGAATGCTACCTTGTCGACTAGGCATGCCGTGCCCGGCTAAACTGGCGGGCGGCGCATCGTGCAGGCACGCATTTGATGCACAAGATGATGCTGGCTGCCAACTGATGGCGAGCAAGGCGTGCAGCGACGCAGTCTGACCCAATCTTAAATTCGCAGATGCAGACCCGTCGATTTTTTCGGTGAACTGGACCTTCTGCGCCAGTCGCCGTCGCCAAACGCGGCTCGGGTCGCCAGCAAGAGGATGCGACGTGGCAAGAATTACGTATATCGAATATCAGGGACCCGCACACACGGTCGAAGTTGCCACCGGACGAACCGTGATGGAGGGCGCCCGCGACAACGGCATTCCCGGCATTGAAGCCGAATGCGGTGGCGCCTGCGCCTGCTCAACCTGTCACGTTTATGTTGATCCAGCTTGGGTTGAAAGGTTGCCTAGCAAGGATTCGATGGAGAACGACATGCTCGAGTTTGCCTATGAGCCTGACCCGACCCGCTCGCGGCTAACTTGCCAGATAAAGGTCAGCGACGCATTGGACGGGCTAATCGTGTACATGCCCGAGACGCAGATTTGAAATTCGCTTCGGAAGTCGTGACTTTGCTTCGCGTGCGTCATCTGCCGAAGCAGGGTTCGAACTCAGAGAAAGCCAGAGGAAAATGCGTATGGGCGGGATCGTGATTATCGGCGCGGGACAGGCGGGCACATCGCTTGCCGCGAAGCTCCGAATGCTCGGCTACCAAGAGGCGATCACCCTGATTGGTAAGGAGCCGGTGCCTCCTTACCAACGCCCGCCGCTCTCCAAGGGCTATCTTTTGGGGGACATAGGTCTGGAACGACTCTATTTGCGCGCGCCCTCCTACTGGGAGGAGCAGGGCGTGACGCTTCGTCTCGGTTCACCAGTGACGGCGATCAACCGGACTGCGAAGTTTGTGCGCGTCGATGGAGAATGCATTCCCTACGATCAGCTCGCGCTGACCACAGGCTCACGTCCGCGTCAAATTCCTACAGCGGTGGGCGGCGATCTGGCAGGCGTTTATACCGTCCGCACGCTGGCCGATGTCGACGCGATGGCTCCAGAATTCCAGGCCGGGCGCCGGCTCCTTGTCGTCGGCGGTGGCTACATTGGCCTCGAAGCGGCGGCTGTGGGTGCGAAACTTGGGCTCAACGTCACTTTGATTGAGATGGCATCGCGCATTCTGCAAAGGGTCGCCGCGCCCGAGACTTCGGACTACTTCCGCAGGCTCCACAACAGTCATGGCGTGAGGATCCTCGAGAGCATGGGCCTCGTTCGATTGACTGGCGAGAATCGCGTATCGGGCGTTGTACTATCGGACGGCAGCGAGCGGCCGGTTGATTTCGTTATCGTCGGGATCGGTATCACGCCAATGACGTTTCTTGCCGAAGAGGCCGGACTTGAGATCGACAATGGTATCCGCACCGATGAGTTGGGCCGAAGTTCTGATCCGCACATCTGGGCCGCGGGCGACTGCGCGTCATTTCCCTACAAGGGCGGGCGCATCCGGCTCGAAAGCGTGGGCAACGCCATTGACCAAGCCGAGACCGTAGCCGAGAACATGCTCGGCGCAGGGAAAGCCTACAAAGCAAGGCCGTGGTTCTGGTCTGACCAATATGACGTGAAATTGCAGATCGCTGGATTAAATACAGGCTACGACCACATTGCTGTGCGCGTCGGCGAGGGAGTGTCGGCTAGCTTCTGGTATTACAGGAACAACCAGCTGCTCGCGGTCGACGTGGTGAACGATGTCCGTGCCTACATGATTGGCAAGCGGTTGATCGAGGCGGGAAGGTCTCCTAACCCTGCAATAATCACAGATACCAAAGCCGACTTACACTCTCTTTTGAAATTACGAGAAGATCAAATGCTCCCGCTTAAAAATTGACACTCTCGTTGCTTCCTGAGCTACAGAACTGCGTTATTGTTATTCAGTCAAGTATCGCGGACAACTGAGTTTGACCGCAGGAGATCAGCATGGTCCAGGTTGCCTCGGCGTGAGGGGAGCGGGAACCGTTGATTCGAGAAAGTGACAGCGTTAGTTCGGCGGTCCCGTATGTATTGCTTAACTCCTCAAGCTCACCCTTGAGAATATACGGTTGGGCTAGCGAGCGCGGCACCCAAACCAAAGCGGCACCTATAAGGGCAAATTGCAGGGCGGCCAGAGTAAGTGCGGTTTCTGCATACGGACGAAATAAGTCGGCAGTGAATCTGGGCCAGATTTCATCTCGAACCACTTTTCCCAAAAACACGTCGTTCGGATAGAGAACGACCGGAACCTGACGTCGTTCCCATGCCGCATTAAGACGCTCGGCATCCTGGCTGGAAAAGACCGGGATCAATTGTTCCCGTCCCAGCACACATGTCTCGATGAAATCCGGATCAAAAATCAGCGGCTGGCGATCTGTACTGTAAGATAGCATGAAATCGGCCTGCCGCGTTAGCAGAAGGGTATAGCAATTCTCCCTATTGGCCGATCGCAGACGGATATCGATATGGCCCGGCTCAGTAATGGCTTGGATCAGTATCGGTGCGATGGCGGCCGTGATGGCATGTTGGCTGGCGATCACGATGCGGGTGTGTTCTCCGCCGTTGCCGCGTACAAGATCGCTGCGCAACTTGCGCAAGCTGTCGGCAATCTTGCGCATCTCCTCACAGTGCTCGAGAACCGCCCGGCGCAATTCGGCCGGCTTGCGGCTGCGGTCGAACAACTCGACTCCCAACTGTTCCTCGATCGTCCGCAAACGACGAGAAAAGGCCGATTGGGTCAGAAACCGTCGCTCGGCCGCCCGGATCATTGAACCAGTGTCAGCGACCGCTAGGATATCCTCAATCCATTCAAGCCGCATCTACCATCCTCAATTACATGCAATGCATGCATTTTAGACGCCAAATTACGCATTTGCAAACTCTACTAGATAGCCTGAACATGCATAAAACGATTAAATCCAAGGATCATGCACATGCTGCTGTCTCGCTTTCCCCGCACTTTCCTAGCACATTTGCCTACCCCGTTGGAGCGGATGGACCGCCTGTCAAAGGAACTTGGCGGGCCGGAGATCTGGATCAAGCGCGACGACTGCACCGGCATGTCGACGGGCGGCAACAAGACCCGCAAGCTGGAATTCCTGATGGCCGAGGCCGAAGCGCAAGGGGCGGACACCGTCATCACCCAGGGCGCCACGCAGTCGAACCATGCCCGCCAGACCGCGGCCTTTGCCGCCAAGCTGGGCTTTGGCTGCCACATCCTGCTGGAGGACCGCACCGGCAGCAAGGACGAGAGCTACAATCACAACGGCAATGTGCTGCTGGATCACCTGCACGGCGCGACGACCGAATGCTTTGTCGGCGGCCTGGACATGAATGCCGAGATGGAAAAGGTCGCCGACCGGATGCGCGCCCAAGGCCGCAAGGTCTATACGATCCCGGGCGGCGGCTCGAACACGACCGGGGCGCTTGGCTATGTCAACTGCGCGTTCGAACTGATCGGTCAGGCCAATGACCGCGGCCTGGTGATCGACCACCTGATCCACGCCACCGGCAGTGCCGGCACGCAGGCGGGCCTGATCACCGGACTCAAGGCGATGAATGCGCAGGTGCCGCTGCTGGGTATCGGCGTGCGTGCGCCCAAGCCCAAGCAAGAGGAGAACGTCTTCAAGCTGGCTCAGGCGACTGCGCAGAAGATCGGCGCCCCCGACGCGGTCCGGCGCGAGGATGTGGTTGCCAACACGGACTATGTCGGCGAGGGCTATGGTATCCCGACCGCGGATGGCCTGGAGGCCATTGCCATGTTCGCGGAACTGGAAGGGATCCTGCTGGACCCGGTCTATTCGGCCAAGGGTGCGGCGGGCATGATCGACCTGATCCGCAAGGGCCATTTCAAGAAAGGCGAGCGGCTGGTCTTCCTGCACACCGGTGGGGCGGCGGCGCTGTTCGGCTATAGCGCCGCGTTCGATTTCAGCGACCGGCGCGTCAGTTCCGAGGCGGCCTGAACCATGGCGATCCGGCCCTTCACCCGCAGCTTCACTCAGCAGGAACCGATCCCCGAAGATGCGATCGCCGCCGCGGTCGAGGTCATGCAGACGGGCCGGCTGCACCGCTACAACACCGCTCCTGGCGAGGAATCGCAGGCCGCGGCCCTGGAACGGGAGGTTGCCGCCTGGCAGGGCAGCCGCTTTGCGTTGGCTTGCGCCTCGGGCGGGGCGGCGCTGCGCATTGCGCTGCGTGCGGCGGGCATCGGGCTCGGCGACACGGTCCTGACCAATGGCTTCACCCTGGCCCCGGTGCCGGGGGCCATCGTCGCCGTCGGCGCGCGTCCGGTGCTGGTCGAGATCGACGAGAACCTGTGCCTCGATCTGGATGATCTCGAAGCCAGGATCGCGCGGCACCGGCCGGCGGCGGTGATGGCCTCGCACATGCGCGGGCATCTGTGCGACATGGACCGGCTGGCGGCGATCTGCGCGGCGGCGGGGGCTGCGCTGATTGAGGACTGCGCGCACACCCAGGGCGCGCGCTGGCGCGGGCGGCGCAGCGGTTCCTTCGGGCTTGCCGGGGCTTTTAGCACCCAGACCTACAAGCACCTGAACTCGGGCGAGGGGGGGATCCTCGTCTCGGACGATCCGGACTTCATGGCCCGTGCGATCCTGCTGTCGGGCTCGTACATGCTGTACGCCCGCCATGGGGCCGCGCCGGAGGAGAGCCATTTCCAGGCCGCCCTGCTGGACGTGCCAAACCAGTCGGCCCGCATGGACAACCTGCGCGCCGCGCTGCTGCGCCCGCAGCTGGCCCGGATCGACGATGCGGTGCGTCGCTGGAACGCGCGCTATGACGCGGTGGCCCGCAGCCTGGCCCGTGCGCCGCAGCTGGTGCTGCCGCACCGCCCGCCCGAGGAAGGGTTCGTCGGCAGCTCGATCCAGTTCCGCATTCCCGGCATCAGCACCGAGGCCGCCCGCCACTTTGTCGCCGACGCGGCCGACTTGGGGGTAGAACTGAAATGGTTCGGCGCTGACGAGCCCGTGGGCTTCACCTCGGCTCATCACAGCTGGCGCTATGTCGAGCCGCAGGCGCTGCCGCGCACCGACGCAATCCTGGCGGGGCTATTCGACATGCGCCTGCCGCTGACCTTCACCCTAGAGGATTGCACGCAGATCGGCGAGATCATCGCCGCCGGCGCCGCCCACCTTGTCCCCGAGGCGCATCCATGAGCGGGCCGCGCCGGATCGGCATCCTGGGCGGCATGGGTCCCGAAGCCACGGTCGAGCTGATGTCGCGCCTGATCGCCGCGACCCCCGCGCGGGACGATTTCGACCATATCCCGCTGCTGGTGGACATGAACCCGCAGGTGCCCTCGCGCATTGCGCGGTTGATCGAGGGGCGCGGCGCCGATCCCGGGCCGGTGCTCGCACAAATGGCCTGCGGTCTGGAACAGGCGGGCGTTGCGGCGCTTGCGATGCCTTGCAACACTGCCCATCACTATGCCCCTGTCATCCGCGCGGCGGTGACGATCCCCTTCATCGACATGGTGGACCGGTCGGCCGCCCTGGCCGTGGCCCGGGCAGGCCAGGGTGCGCGAATTGGGATTCTGGGATCGCCCGCGCTGCGCCAGATCGGCATCTTCGACGCGGCCCTAGCCCGGCACGGCGCCAGTGCGGCCTATCCGACCGATCAGCCGGCGCTGCTGGAGGCAATCCGGCAGATCAAGGCAGCGGGACCTTCCGCGGCCGCCGCGGCGACGTTGGGTGCAGCCGCCGCAGATCTTGCGGGCCAGGGGGCAGGGGTGCAGCTTGTTGCCTGCACGGAATTTTCGCTGATCGCGCATGCGGCGGCGGAACAAGCCGACACGTTGGACACACTGGATGTCCTAGTCGACGGCATCGTCGAATTTGCGCTTGGCCCGGATCACGTCCGGACCAAGGACAAAATGGCAGCGTCCGCCGTCACATGAGCGGCGCGCCACGGATTCAACCAACAACAGGGAAAAGAGATGCTTGGATATTTTTGTAGAACGCTGACGACCACCGCCGCACTGCTGGCCCTGGCCGGCGCCGCCGGTGCCGAGACCGTCGTGATCGGTCACTTCGGAAACCCCACCCCGATGCAGGTCGCCGCGGCGGAGGGCAAATTCTCAGATGCCACCAGCTGGGACGTGGAGTGGCGCAAGTTCGCCTCGGGCGCCGACGTGATCGCCGCCATGGCGTCGGGCGACATCAAGCTGGCGGAACTGGGTTCCTCGCCGCTGGCGATCGCCGCCACTCAGGGTGTGGATCTTCAGATGTTCATGCTGGCGCAAGTGATCGGCACCGCCGAAAGCCTGATCGTGCGCAATGGTTCGGGCATTGAGACGCTGGCCGATCTCAAGGGTAAGCGCATCGCGGTGCCGGTCGGATCGACGGCACATTTTTCGCTAATGGGGGCCCTAGCCCATGCCGAACTGGGCAGCAATGACGTGACCATCATGTCCATGCCGCCCGACCAGATCGCTGCCGCTTGGCAGCAGGAAGCCATCGACGCCGCCTTTATCTGGCAACCGGTGCAAGAAGAAATCCTGCAAACTGGCACGCGGCTGGTTGGTGCCGACGAAACGGCAGGCTGGGGCTATCCGACCTTTGACGGCTGGGTGGTGAACACGGATTTCGCCGCCGAAAACAAGGAGGCGTTGCAGGCCTTCGTGCAGACCGTCGATGCGGCCAACCAGGCCTATCTGGACAACGCGGCCGCCTGGACCCCGGACAGCCCCGAAGTCCAGACCATCGCCAGCTATACCGGCGCCGATCCTGCGCAGGTGCCCGCGATCCTTGAGGGCTATTCCTTCCTGCCCGCCGCTGAGCAGGCCAAGCCCGAATGGCTGGGTGGGGGTATCGCGGAAGCGCTGAAGTCCACGGCCGAGTTTCTAAAGGAAGCTGGCCGGATCGACAGCGCCAGCGACGATTACACGCCTTTCGTCACGGCCGACTTTCTGTCGGTCGCGAAGTAACCCCTCAACTCATCCGCGCCCGGCGGGGCTGGCGCGCAGGAAAGGAAGGCAGTCGAATGGCACTGGAAATTCGCAACGCATCAGTCATCTATCCGGCGCAGGCCGGCCGGGCGCCTGTCGAGGCTCTCAGCAACATCAACTTGGACGTGGACGAACACGACTTCGTCGTCGCCCTGGGGGCGTCGGGTTGCGGTAAGTCGACGCTGCTCAACCTGATCGCAGGCTTTTTGTCGCCCTCTACGGGCAAAATCGTGCTAGACGGCAGTGACGTCGCTGGACCGGGCGCCGACCGCTCTGTCGTGTTTCAGAAGCACGCTCTGCTGCCTTGGCTCAATGTGCGCGACAATGTCGCCTTCGGGCTGAAGCTGCAAGGCAAAGGCTCAGCAGCCGATGCAGTCGCTGACCGCTTCATCGCGCTTCTGGGCCTGTCAGGTTTCGAGAAATCGCCCGTCTATGCGCTGTCTGGTGGCATGCAACAGCGCGTTGGGATCGCTCGGGCACTGACCTGCGATCCCAAAATCCTGCTGATGGACGAGCCGCTCGGGGCACTTGACGCTCTCACCCGGGAACGTGCGCAGGAGCTGATCCTGAAGATCTGGAAGGACACCGGCAAGACAGTCTTCCTGATTACCCACAGTGTCGAGGAGGCATTGTTTATGGGAACCAAGCTGATTGTCATGTCGCCGCGCCCAGGCCGTATTACCTACCGTTTCGACCTTCCGTTCTCGCGACGCTTTCTGGATGGGGTTCCCGCCCGTCAGGTCAAGGCATCTCGCGAGTTCATCGAACTGCGCGAGGAGGTGCTGCGCATCATCTTCGCCGACGAGGAGCAGGTCGCATGACCGATCAGAGCACCATGGCCCCCCATCTTCGCAAACCACGTACTAGCCTCTTCTCGACCTTTTCCCGAGCCCGGGCGACTCGGCCCGGAGAAACCTACGGCGTGCCCGGGCAAGGCAATACCACCTGGCTCAGCGTTGCAACAATCGTGGCGCTGATCTTCGTCTGGTGGGCGGTGACCGCCACAGGGCTGGTCAAGCCACTGTTTGTGCCCTCGCCGCACTCAATCGTACAGAAGTTCGTCGATGTCTGGGTCAACGGCTTTACCGGCGCACCGCTCTGGCAGCATATCCTGATCTCGACCGCGCGCGTTTTCGGCGCTTTCCTGTTAGCCTGCGCAATTGGCATCCCGCTGGGGCTGGCGATGGGCATGAGTCCGATCATGCGGGGCATCTTTGATCCCCCGATCGAGATCTATCGTCCGGTCCCGCCGCTGGCCTATCTGCCGCTGATGATCATCTGGTTCGGCATCGGCGAGACCTCGAAGGTGCTGCTGATCTTCTTGTCGGTTTTCGCCCCCATTGCCCTTGGGGCGCGGGCCGGAGTCCGATCGGCCGCCATCGAACAGATCCACGCGGCCTATTCCTTTGGCGCCTCGCGCTGGCAGGTGCTGCGCCACGTCATCCTGCCCTCGGCGATGCCCGAGATCCTGACAGCCATGCGCATCGGCATCGGCTTTGGCTGGACGACGCTGGTCGCCGCCGAGATGGTCGCGGCGACAAAGGGCATCGGCTACATGGTGCTCAGCGCCTCGCAGTTCCTGCAGACCTCGACGGTGATCATGGGGATCTTCGTGATCGCGGCTATCGCCTATGCTTTCGACCTGCTGATGCGGTTCCTCGAACGGCGCTTGGTGCCGTGGAAGGGCAAGATGTAGCCGTCGTCCCTCTGCCAACCGACACAACCGACCTGAAGGAGCCGAAGATGGGCGTGACCCAGCTCAAGACTGCCGCGCGTAGCGTGGCCACGGACGCCGCCGATATCGAACAGACTGTCCGCACGATCCTGGCCGAGATCGAGGCCAGTGGTGAAGAGGCCGCCCGCCGCTATGCCCGGCAGTTCGACGGCTACGAAGGCAACCTGATCCTGACCCGCGACGAGATCGCCGCGGCGGCGGACGAGGTCAGCCCGCAGCTCAAGGACGACATCCGCTACGCCTATGAGAACATCCGCACCTTCGCCGAGGCCCAGAAGGCGACGATCGGCGATTTCGAGGTGGAACTGAGGCCTGGCCTGTTCGCGGGCCAGCGGGCGATCCCCTGCAATGCGGCCGGATGCTATGTGCCGGGGGGGCGTTATGCCCATATCGCGTCCGCTATGATGACGGTGACCACGGCCAAGGTCGCGGGCTGCCATCACATCGTCGCCTGCTCGCCGCCGCAGAAGGGCAGGGGCATCCACCCCGCCATCGTCTATACGGCGGACCTCTGTGGGGCCGACACGATCCTGGCCATGGGCGGGGTGCAGGGCGTCGCCGCGATGGCCAACGGCCTGTTTGGCTTGCCCAAGGCCGACATCCTGGTCGGCCCGGGTAACCAGTTCGTCGCTGAGGCCAAGCGCCTGCTGTTCGGCCAGGTCGGCATCGATATGTTCGCCGGGCCGACCGACAGCCTGATCATCGCCGACGACAGCGCCGATCCCGAATTCGTGGCCTGGGATCTCGTCGGTCAGGCCGAGCATGGCTACAACTCGCCGGTCTGGCTGATCACCGACGATCGCGCCCTGGCCGAAGCGGTGATCGCGCGCGTTCCCGCACTGATCGCCAGCTTGCCCGAGATGAACGGCCGCAATGCCGAGGCCGCTTGGCGCGACTATGCCGAGGTGTTCCTGTGCGACAGCCGAGAGGACATGGCCGCCCTGTCCGACCGGATCGCGCCCGAGCATCTGCACGTGCAGGCACGCGATCTGGACTGGTGGCTGGGGCGGCTGTCCTGCTATGGCTCACTGTTTCTGGGCGAGGAGACGACGGTGGCCTTCGGCGACAAGGCTTCGGGCACCAACCACGTCCTGCCGACCTCAGGGGCCGCGCGCTATACCGGAGGCCTTTCGGTCCACAAGTACATGAAGCTGGTCACCTGGCAACGGGCCCGCGCCGACGCCGTCCTGCCGCTGGCCGAGGCGACGGCCCGCATCTCGCGCCTCGAGGGGATGGAAGGACATGCCCGCACCGCCGACATCCGGATCGCGAAATACACGTTCGTCGCGGATCGGGTCCACGAAGCCGTGGGCGGAAGATGATCCATGGGTAAGGCTGCCTCCGCGCTTGTCCTGGTCCACGGCTATCTGGGCGGCGCGGCGCATTGGCACGACCAGATTGCCCGGTTCGGCGGGCGGATCCGGGTCATCGCGCCCGATCTGCCCGGCTTTGGCGCGCGTAGCACCGAGGCCGCCCCCGACAGCATCGCCGGCTTCGCGCAGGACATCCTGCGCGAGTTGGACGAACAGGGTGTCCAGTCCTTTCATCTGGTCGGTCATTCGATGGGCGGCATGATCGCGCAAGAGATCGCCGCCTTGGCCCCGGCACGGGTCGGGCGGCTGGTGCTCTACGGCACCGGGCCGCTGGGCGCCTTGCCGGACCGGTTCGAACCGATCGCCGCATCGCGGGCGCGTATCATGTCCGAAGGCCTCGGACCGGCAATCGAACGCATCGTCGCCAGCTGGTTTCTGACGGGCGAGGCGGCGCCTGGCTATCCCGGCTGCGCCGATCTGGCATCGCGCGTCGGGTCGCAGGCCGCCTTGGCCGCGCTGACCGCAATGGAAAGCTGGGACGGACGCGACCGGCTTGGGACTATTGTCGCGCCGACGCTGGTCCTGTGGGGCGATTGTGACCGCTCTTATGGCTGGAGCCAGACGGAAATGCTCTGGCGCGGTATCCTGCGAGCGTCGCTGGCGGTGGTGCCCGGTGCGGCCCACAACGTTCACCAGGAAAAGCCCAAGATCTTCAACCGGCTGCTGTCGGATTTTCTGGAACTCTCAATGCACAGCGAAACGGAGGCCCTGGCTGTCAAAGCCGGATAGGATGCAAGATGGCGACTCTGAACATATCGCCCTCGGCGCTTGAGGTCACGCGATCCTGTTGGCCCGGCTTTGCGGTGTCGGTTCTGGTGGCGGCGACGGCGCAGTTCCTGTCGGAACATTACGGCGCCCCTGCCATGCTTCTGGCGCTGCTGCTGGGTCTGGCGCTGAACTTCCTGGCCGAGGAGGGCACGCGCACCGCGCCGGGCGTGGCGCTGACCGCGCGCACGGTGCTGCGGCTGGGGGTAGCGCTGCTGGGTGCGCGGATCAGCGTGGACATGCTGGCGGGGCTGGGCGGTCCGGCCATCGCCCTGGTGGTGGCGGGCGTAGTGCTGACCATTCTATTCGGGCTGGTGGCGGCGCGCTTTGTCGGCAGGGGCTGGCGTTTTGCGCTCCTGACTGGTGGCTCGGTGGCGATCTGCGGCGCCTCGGCCGCCATGGCCATTGCCGCGGTGCTGCCGCGCCACGAACGTTCGGAACGCGATCTGGCCTTTACCGTGCTGTCGGTGACGGTGCTGTCCACGGTGGCAATGGTTCTCTACCCGATGCTCTCAAGCTTGTTTGGCTTCACGGCGCGCGACAGCGGGGTGTTCTTGGGCGGCACCATCCATGACGTGGCCCAAGTAGTCGGCGCGGGTTTTTCTATAGGACCTGAAACAGGCGAAACAGCGACTTTGGTCAAATTGATCCGCGTGTCGATGCTGGCCCCCGTGGTGTTGTGCTTCTCGCTGGTGATCCGGGCGCGCGGACTGGCGGACCAGGAGGGCGGCAGGCGCCCGCCGCTATTGCCAGGGTTCGTTTTGGGCTTCTTGGCCTTGGCGGCGCTGAACTCGGTCGGCGTGATCCCGGCCGTCGTGGCGGAATGGGCGGGCGTTCTCAGCCGCTGGGCGCTGCTGATCGCCATTGCCGCCGTGGGCATCAAAACCTCGCTGGCCAAGATGCTCGATGTCGGAGGGATCGCCATTGGCCTGATCGTGGCTGAAACCGTCTTCCTCGGCATCTTCGTCGTCGCAGGCCTCCACTTCCTCAGCTGAGCACGCACAACTGCAGCATCTGCGGGGCAGCGAGCAGTACAGGTTTCTGTCATACGTGCAAAACTTCGGTCTGCCATCAGGTGATGTCACATTGGTTTTTGTCTCGTCGAGAAGTTCTTGCGGCCTGCGCCGCTGAGAGTTCCGCCCTTAAGAATGTCACAAAATGCTCCTTCAAGACCTCCTTCGGCTCGCTGCGCCAGACCGCGACTGTCTGCAATTTCTCCGAAATGTCAGTGATTGGCAGAACTACAAGATTGGCTCCAACGAAATTTCGGACGTTTTCGGTGAGTACGGTGATGCCCATTCCGCATTCTACCAGCCCGAGTATGCCGGCAGAATTGAAGGCCTCCTGAACGATGCGTGGCATGAAACCTGCACGACGGCACAGCGGGATCAGGTAGGAATGGAAATGTTCCCAATCGGCTGCGGAGCCGTGGACGAAATTCTCGGCTGCGAGGTCTTCCATTCGTATGGATGAGCGCTTTGAAAGCGGGTGCGTGTCATAAGTCACGCAGACGAAGCGCTCGGCCTCGACAAGACACTGCTCGAAGCCTGATCGGCTGATCGGCCCGGTGACAAAGCCAAAATCTAGTTCGCCCCGCTCGAGTTTGTCGAGCTGCGAGACCGTCACATCATGATGAGGCCGCAGGACAATGCCAGGCATTCGCTCCTGAAAGATCTTTAGAATTCCCGGTAGCGGCCCCGCAATCGCATTGTCGGTATACCCAATCCTCAGCGCGCCAAGTAGGCCATTAGTAAGCGCGACGCCGATCCCCTCCTGCCATTTTTGAGTTGATGCCTTCATTCTCCGCTGGACATGTGCAGCGGAGGTTTTGGATTTGGAGAGAGACGGCAAAATGGGCGTCCAATTGGACGGCTCTATAGGCGTCGGGGTCTCGCGGCTTGAGGTGATCGGGGGGCCAAGCGGTCGTCGGCGGCGGACGAAGGCAGAGCGGGCGCGGATCGCGGCGGAGAGCATGATGCCCGGGGTGACGGTCGCAGATACTGCGCGCAAGCACGGCACGACCCGCTGGCAGATTTACGATTGGCGCAAGCAGATACGCAAAGGTAATTTGGTGGTGCCCGAAAGCGTGGCGGCCTTGCCGTTCTTCGCGGAACTGGTGGTTGATGACAGCGCGACTGAGGCTTCGGCGGCTGTCGCCGGGTCCGATCTCGAAATCGTGGTGGGCGACATCGCCATCCGCGCGGGTCCTGGTGTCGACGAGGGCCAACTGACCCGGGCAATCCGCGCGGCACGGGCAGCGGCGTCGTGATGTTCGGCCAGGGCGGCCCGGTGAAGGTCTTCGTGGCGACCCGGCCTGTCGACTTTCGCAAGGGAATCGACGGCCTGGCACTGGCGGTGCAGGAGATGTTCGGGATGGACCCGTTCTGCGGAGCCGCCTTTGTGTTCCGAGCGAAGCGGGCGGATCGGATCAAGCTCTTGATCTGGGATCAGACCGGGATGGTGCTGGTTCACAAGCGGCTCGAGGGCGGCAAGTTCGTCTGGCCACAGGTGCGCGACGGGGTCATGCGCATGTCCGGAGCGCAGTTTGCAGCGCTGTTTGAGGGCGTGGATTGGCGGCTGGTCCGACCCGAACGGGCGCGGCGCCCGCTGGCGGCGGGGTGACTGGCAGGCTGCGTCGAAACGCCTGTTTTTGCTGGCCTGCAAGGGCATCCTGTGATTCACTTCCCGCCATGGAAACAGCTGAACTTGCGCGCGAAAACGCCCTGCTGAAGGCCCGCCTCGCCGAGGTGGAGGCGACGCTGGCCGAGACGCAAGAGGCCAATCGGCGGCTGCAGGATATCCTGCACGCGGCGCAGCGCGAGAAATTCGGCAAGCGCTCCGAAAAGCTCTCGCCCGACCAGTTCAACCTGCCCCTGGAAGATGCCGAATTTGCTCAAGGTGTGCTCGAGGCAGCACAAGAAAAGGCCGAAGCGGCGATGCAGCGGGCGCGCGGGGAAACACCCCGCAAGCCCAAGCGCAACCGCGGGCATCTGCCGTCCCATCTGCCTCGGGTTGAGCGCGTGATCGAGCCTGCCAGCACGCTCTGTCCCTGTGGATGCGGCGAGATGTCCAGGATCGGGGAAGACGTGTCCGAACGTCTCGACGTGATCCCCGCCCAGTTCCGGGTGCTGGTCACGCGGCGCCCGAAATACGCCTGCCGCCGTTGCTCGCAAGCTGTCGCGCAGGCCCATGCCCCCGAGCATGTCGTGCCCGGCGGGCTGCCCACGGAACTCTTCATCGCCTGGATTATCGTCTCGAAGTTCGGTGACCACCTGCCGTTTTATCGGCAGGCCGAGATCTTCAAGCGGCAAGGGATCGATCTGGACCGCGGCACACTCGGCAACTGGGTCGGGCGCGCCTGTTTCCACCTGATGCCCGTCATCAACCAGATGCGTGCCCATCTGCGTGGCGCAGACCGCATCTTCGTGGATGAAACCCGCGCGCCGGTGCTGGAACCGGGCCTGAAACGCACCAAGAGCGGATTCTTCTGGGCCGTCGTATCCGATGATCGCGGCCATGGCGGGGCTGGCCCACCCATCGTGCTCTTCCACTATGCCCCTGGCCGGGGTAAGGCGCATCCGCTGAACTTCCTCGCCGGATACCACGGCCGCTTCCTGCAATGCGACGCCTACCAGTCCTACAACGCGATGACCGAGATCGCGCGCGACAATGGCCCGTGGCAACTGGTCTATTGCTGGACCCATGTCCGCCGCCGCTTCGTAAAGCGCTTCGAGAGCGATGGCTCACCCATTGCCGAGGAAATGCTGCGCCAGATCGCGCTGCTTTATCAGATCGAGAAGTCCGTGCGGAGCAAGGAGGCCGCTATGCGCCTTGCTGCCCGGCGTGAGCATTCGGCCCCGATCATCGCGGCGCTGAAACCCTGGCTGGAAGCCCAACTCTCGCGCATACCGCAGAAATCCCAGCTTGCCGAAGACATCCGCTACTCCCTCGCGCACTGGCCCGGACTGATCCGCTTCCTCGAGCACGGCATGCTGGAGCTCGACACCAACCCGGTCGAGAACCAGATCAGGCCGATTGCCCTGACAAGAAAAAATGCACTCTTCGCCGGGAATGAAGTCGGCGCCGAAAACTGGGCTATGCTCGCCTCGCTGGTCGCTACCTGCAAGATGTCCGACGTGAACCCGGTCGACTATCTCGCCGCCACACTGCGCGCCATCCTCGACGGTCACCCACAAAGCGGTATCGAAGACCTCATGCCATGGCGCTTCAACCAGCCGTCAAGCCTCGCAGCATAGGGCCGCAACGTCGCGCTTACGGCCATTATGCGCCGCGCGCGTCTTCTCAACAGTATGTTCCAGCGCAGTGATGATCCCCTTGCATCGTATGCGGCGGCTGCGCCCCATTGATTTCAGGCTTGCGCCGCGGGGTGCCGGACAGAGCTGATGCCCGTTCGTAGCTCAGAAAAGAGTCCTTTATGAGCTCATCCCGGCTGGTTTCGCCGCTTGGGCATATGCCCAGGGCATCAGGGCGTCGATGTCTTTTTCCAGGTGGCCGTTGGCCAGGCGCGTGAAGAGATCGCGCAGGTAGGCATAGGGCTCGACGCCATTCATCTTGCATGTGCCGATGAGGCTGGCGAAGCGAGCCCAGTTGCGTCCGCCCTCGTCATGGCCGGCAAACAATGCGTTGCGGCGGTTCATGGCCGGGCTTCGGATGGCATTCTCGACCAGGTTGGAGTCGATGTCGACGCGGCCGTCATCAAGGAACAGCCGGAAGCCGTCTTGGCGCTTCAGCATATAGGCCATGGCCTCACCAAGGTCGGATTTTCGCGAGACCCGGGCAGCCTGTGCCTTCAGCCAGGTAAAGAACGCGTCGACCAGGGGGCGGGACAGTTCCTGCCGGACGGCCCGTCGATGTTCCGGATCGCTTCCGCGGATGGCATCCTCGACCTTGTAGAGCGCAGCAATGCGCAGGAGCGCCTCATCGATGATCGGTGAGCCTTTCTTCGGCTTGGCCTTGATCAGCTTGCGTCGGCCGTGCGCCCAACAAAAGGCCAACCGCAAGGGAGCGCCGCCGGTGCGTTTTGGCGTGGCGAGATGGGTATAGGCACCATAGGCATCAACCTGGATCGTGCCATCGAAGCCAGCAAGGATTTCAGCGGCATATTCGCCCTTACGCCCGGGCCGGTAGTGGAACACCACGCCGGGCGGAGCGGTGCCGCCCCAACCCCGGTCGTCCCGTAAAACGGCCCAGAGGTAGCCGGTTTTCGTCGTGCCACGCCCTGGATCGAGCACCGGGGCGGTGGTTTCATCGACATAGAGCCGCGTGCTTTCCGCCATCAGCCGCCTGGCCATGTGGTCGACCACGGGCGCGATCAGGGCACCGGTCCGGCCCATCCAGTCGGCCAGCACCGAGCGCTCGATCGGCAGCCCGTGCCGCGCCATCACCACGGCCTGCCGGTTCAGCGGCATATGCTCGGAATGCTTGGAAACGGCGATCTGCGCCAGCAGTGCCTCGGTCGGCCAACTGCCCTCCAGAAGATGCGCGGGTGCCTTGGCCTGCACCACACCGGCTCGCCCCTTGGGGCAGGCATAACGGGGGCGCACCGTGGCGATCACCTGATAACGTGCCGGGATGTAATCCAGCCGTTCGCTCCGGTCCTCGCCGATCCGGACCATGTCCCCGCAACCGCAGGGGCAGACGATGCTGTCGGGCTCGACCACCCGCTCGACGCGCGGCAGGCTCTCGGGCAATGCCCGTGCCTTGCGGGGCGCCCGCGGCTTGCGCTTCGCGGGCTCTGGTTCGCTGGCCGCGATCCTGTCCTCGACGTCCGCGATCTGTGCCTGGGTCTCGGCAATGGCCGTTTCCAGATCTTCCAGCGCCAGTGCCAGTTGCGCCGGGTCCATCTTTTCCGATTTCGGTCCGAACTTCGTGCGCCGGTAATCCCGGACCTGGCCTTCCAGCTTCTCGATCAGCGCCTTCAGTTCGGTGATGAAGGCTTCCTTCTCGGCCACCACCGCCTGCTCGTGATGGCGGGCTGCCCGTTCGACCGAAAGCTCGAACTGCATCGCCGCAAAAGCCTTCCTCACCTCGGGAGGCAGGTCCGGGAACAGGCTGAGATCGAAGGGCTGCGACATGCGCCTTCCTACCCGATCCGGACCAGAAATCCCAGTAAAACAAGGCAAAATATACCCGTCTGATTACCCCGCCGCAATCGGCGCCGCCACGCGCCGCGCAACCGTCCGCCGCCAGTCCAGACCCTCGAACAGAGCTTCCGCCTGCGCCCGCGACAGCCGCATCACCCCGTCCTGGACCTTGGGCCAGGCGAAGCTGCCGTGTTCCAGAACCTTGTAGGTCAGCACCATTCCGGTGCCGTCCCACACCAGGATCTTCAACCTGTCCCCGCGTTTCGAGCGGAAGATCACCGTCACCCCGGAATGCGGGTCGAGCTTCAACTCGGTCTGAACCATCAGCGCCAGGGCCTGGTGCCCGCAGCGGAAGTCCACCGGCTTCGTCGCGATCAGGATCGGCTGCCGCGCGCCCGCAACGATCATGCCTCTCCCCGCAACGCCCGCACCAGCGCGGCGGCACGCTCCACTGCGACATCACCGGGAACACGCAGCACGATGCCGGCGCCGATTTCCACGGTCAGGATCCCGTGCCTGTGCCGATCAGGCGCCACAGGCACGGCCTTCCCGGCTTGCCGATCAGAAGGATCGTCAACCGCCAGCGGCACAAAAAACGGCTCCGGGGAAATGGAGCGGGGCAACTCGGGCTGCGCCATGAAATCGGCCGGCAGAGCCAGCAATCCGCGCCGCGCACGGCTACGCCATTCCGAAAGATGGTGGGGCTGCATGTCATGACGCCGCGCCACATCCGCAACCCGAACACCGGGTTGCAGGCTCTCCGCGACAATCCGAGCCTTCACATCGTCAGGCCAGCGCCGGTTCCTCCGACGAGGCTCTACAACCTCGCAACGCCCGACAAATCCGTCCCCGCCATCCGCCATTCCAAAACCCTTCTGAAACTTCAGAAGAAAAATCGCCGATCAGCCGCAGGTCCAAAACCGCAAATCTCAATGGGACAGAGACGCCAGATACCTTGCATCGGCATTGTTGCAGAAGTCATCAAGGGATTGAGGATCCCCCTTTCCCCGTTCGCCTCATGCCACGCGTTCGATCTCGGCTTGGCCGAGGGCGTTGAACCGGTTTATCAGCGCCACACGGATGTGGATTTCAGCGGTTTGACGGTCCGGGTCGCGTGATGCGATCCTCTCACCGAAGGCCTTCAGGCATCTCATCTTCGCCTCGATCCGACTTCGGACGTGATAGCCGGTCCAACGCTTCCAGATGTTTCGGCCCAGGCGTTGTGTGGCACGGAGGATCTCGTTGCGAACGGCAGCGGCAGGGCAATCTTCCCGCCATCGTCGCCCATTCTTGCGGATGGGTATGACCGCCGTGCCACCGCGCTCCAAGATTGCGGTGTGGCAGCGGCGCGTGTCAAATGCGCCGTCCCCGGTCACGGTGCCGATCTGCTCATCGGGCGGTATCTGATCCAGCAGCTGGGGCAGAACGGGACTGTCGCCCTTGTCGCTCGAGGTGAATTCTACGGCCCGAATGTCACCGGTGTCGGTGTCCATCGCCAGATGAATCTTGCGATATTGGCGTCGGCGCTGTGTGCCATGCTTGCGCGCCAGCCATTCACCGTCACCCAGGAACTTGATCCCGGTGCTATCGACCAGCAGGTTCAGCGGCCCGGGCGCACGGCGCTGCGTGATCTGCACCGTGATGCGTTTCTGGCGGCGGCTCAGGGTGGAGAAGTCCGGCACCGGCCAGTCGAGACCGGCCATCGACAGGATGCTCGCCACCATCCCGGTCGTTTGTCTCAGCGCCAACCCGAACAGCACCTTCACCATCAAACAGAATTGGATCGCAGCATCGCTGAATACCGGCGGTCGGCCATGACGACCGGCTTTCGCAGCTCGCCAGACCATATCCTTGTCCAGCCAGATCAAAAGGGAGCCTCGTCGCTTCAGCGCTTCGTTATAGCTCTTCCAGTTCGTCGTGCGGTAGCGGGCAGGCTCAGGCTTAGTCATACAAGAAGCCTAACAGCAGGGGTTCGTAGACGGAATCCCCCCCAGGACCGTGACTTCTGCAACAATGCCCACGGCAAACCCCGCGTCGATGATCGGCGTGTCTTGAGCGGGATTATCTTCATCAATCGCAATGGGTTGCGTTGGCGCGATGCGCCTGCGGAATACGGCCCCCACAAGACGCTCTACAACCGATGGAAGCGGTGGAGCGACAAGGGCATCTTTGCGCAGATGATGGCTGGCCTGGCAGCCGATCACGGCGAGGAAAAGACGGTCATGATCGACGCGACTTATCTCAAAGCCCACCGAACCGCGACCAGCATGGCCGCGAAAAAGGGGGGCGTGGACGCCTGATTGGCCGAACGAAGGGCGGCATGAACACCAAGCTGCACGCCGTCTGTGACAGTCAGGGACGCCCACTCAATCTTTTCGTCACCGCCGGGCAGGTCAGCGACTACATCGGCGCACGGGCTTTGCTGGGTAGCTTGCCAAACGTGGAATGGCTGCTCGGGGACCGGGGCTATGACGCCGACTGGTTCAGAGACGCGTTGAAAGACAAAGGGATACGCGCCTGCATCCCCGGCCGAAAGCAGCGCAAGACGCCCGTGAAATACGACAAGCGACGCTACAAACGGCGCAATCGCATCGAGATCATGTTCGGCAGGCTCAAGGATTGGCGACGTGTGGCGACCCGATACGACAGATGCCCAAAGGTCTTCCTCTCCGCCATCGCACTCGCGGCGCTCGTCATTTATTGGCTATGAGTCCTGAGCCTAGAACAATCCGGCCTGGAGCATGATCGCTGGCTTTTGGACGACCTCGCATATCCCGATCCACACCGGCATTGTTGAGCCTTGCTGACATTTCTAAATGGCTCATGAAGCGACATTTTAACTTGGTGACAACAACGGCTACTTGCGCGGCATGGCTCGCGCCTTCCAGCAAGGCCAGCTCATCCTGATGGGCAGCCTGATCGGTCTCATCGAGCGCAAGCGGCAGGATCAAGCGCCGTGATCAATCGGCTTGCCCTCGCCCTGCTGCTGGCCTTGGCCCTGTTTTCGGGTGCCGGCATCATTGGCATCCTCATAGCCTGCCGCAATTATCAGGATCCGAAACCGGATGATCTCCTCGAGGCTGTGCTGCACCTTGGACGGAGCACGCGCGACTTCTATGCAAGTGGCAAGACAGCCTGCCAAATCTTCACGGCGCTCGATCTCCCGCAACAGCATCAGTGTCCTGGATGGAAGCACCCAGTCACCGCCAGTTCTTGGGCCTATCGGCCCGACCCTGCCGGTCGATCACGTCCCCACCACACCGGTCAAGCGCGTCATGACGATGTAAACCTGATCGTCCGTCGTTCGTCAGGCCCTGTGCTGATTGAGGCTGAGCCTATCGGTTCGGCGGTGCGGTGCTTTCACGCACGATCAGTTCGGCTCCCAGTTCGAGCGAGACCAGTTTCTTGCTTTCGGTCAGATGGCCCAGAATCGATTCGGCACAGCGTGTTCCGATGATCGCCTGCTCGGTCCGGATCGAGGTAAGGCCAGGATTGGTGATCTTGGCGAAATCTGAATCGTCGAAACCGGTGATCGAAATATCGCGCGGCACGTTCAGGCCCATACGGCGCGCCTCACGCATGGCCCCGGCGGCAAAGATATCCGAGGTACACAGGATCGCGGTTGGCGGATCGGGCTGACTTATCAGCGACGAAAACGCAAATGACCCGTCCTCGACGCTATAATTGCTTGCCACGAACAGGTCTTCGTCAACCTCGACCTGCCATTTGACCAGCGAATCGTTGATGCCCAACCGGCATTTCAGCGCCATGTCATTCGTTTCAGGGTGCGCCGAGATGACCCCGACTCGTTTGTGCCCCAGAGCGCAAACATGATCGGCGGCCATGCTTGCTGCGCGGCGCAGGCAAAATCCGATCTGCGCCGACGGGCAATCATCAAGCCAAGACCAAAGATTCATCCGTGGCACCTGGTATTCGTTGATCAGGGCGTCGGTTTCGGGGGAATGCATGCCGCCCAGCAGAATCAGGGCATCGACGCCGCGCGCAATCAACTGGCGCACCCGAAGCGGCTCGGTCGCGGCGTTATAGACAGTGGTCATGGTGATCAGGGTATAGCCTGCCTGGTCGAACCGGGTCTGAAGCTGGTTCAGAATGCTGCCGAACAGGATGCTGTCGAGACGCGGAAAGATCGCGCCCACGGTCATAGAACGCCCGGATTTTAACGTTTGCGCAGCGGCGAGTGGTACGAAATTCAACTGCTGTATCGCGGCTTCGACCCGCGCCCTGCGTTCCTTTCCAACCTGACTGGGGCTGTTCAGAACCCTTGAAACGGTCGCTGACGAAACACCGGCCAGGGCGGCCACATCTCCGATTGTTGGTACGCTCACTGCCTGTCCTAATGCTGCTTCGAGCCTGATCTTGGTCATGTACGCCGCAGTTTGCAACCAACGCCCAATTATGTAAGCGTTACCATAAAAATGTCGATTCTACACCAGAGGACTCTATGAATTCTGTTGACGAGCACTGAAAAGCATGAGTTTCTTCGTGAAACCGTTTCCAAAATGGGATCGTAATGAGCCAAAATCACACAGCTTGCAGTGCTACAGTACCGGAGGCATCGACCCTGATGAGCTTCGCATGACCCAAAGCCAATTCCATCGCAGCCGCGTGGTCAGGTTCTTTGATCTCTATGCCGAAGAGTCGATCGCCTGCGCTCTGATCGTGTTGATGACCTTTTGTGTGCTGCTTCAGGTGTTCAGCCGTTATTTTTATGACCTAGGCGTTCACTGGACCGAAGAGGTCGCAGCCTACAGCATGGTCTGGGCGGTCTATCTGGGCGCGATCGTCGGCATCCGACACCATTTCCACATCAGAATGCTTCTGCTGGTGCAGAAACTGCCCCGCGGCTTCGGGCTGGCGTCCATCATGCTGGGCGATGTTTTGTGGATGGGGTTCAACATCCTGATGATCATCTATGCGTCCGACTATTTGATCCGCCTTTTCAGCTTCGTCAACGCCTCTGTCTCGCTCGGGATCGAACAGGAGTGGCTCCATTCCATCATTCTTATTGCCTATGTGCTTATGAGCGTTCGCGTCATCCAGGTTTACGTCCTGTGGTTTCGCGGCGGCTGCATCGGCCTGCCGGCACGCGAACATGAGGCAGACGCATGAGCGACCCATTGATCATCACAGCAGTGTTCATCGGAACGCTTCTTATAGGGGTCCCGGTCTTTGTTGTGCTTGGCGTTACAGCCGTCGTCGGGCTGTGGTTGCTGGACATCCCTGGCAATTCGCTGGCGCAATCCTCGGTCGTCGCCCTGCAACCTTTTCCGTTGCTGGCCCTGCCCCTGTTCATCCTTGCAGGCTCGATTATGGAGCGCGGCCATACTGCGGCGCGACTGATCAACGTCGCCCAGAGCATGATGACCTCGCAAAAGGGCAATCTGGGCTACGTCACGGTCATTGCCTGCGCGATTTTCGGTGCCATCTCGGGCTCGGGTATGGCAACAACCGCCGCTGTCGGATCGGTAACGATCCCACGGATGATCGAAGACGGCTATTCGCCGCGCTTTGCGTCGGCTGTCGCGGCATCGGCTGGCGCACTGGGCGCTATGATCCCGCCCAGCAACATGATGATCATCTATGGGCTGGTTGCGTCGCAGTCCATCCCGCGGCTCTTTCTGGCAGGGGTCATTCCGGGGCTTACGCTGGCGCTACTGCTGATGGTCGTTGTGTATTTCTTAGCACGCAAAGAGGCACCGCGTGAAACCGCGCCGTTCCAGTGGACCGTCTTTGCCCGCGTGGTGAAAGAGGGGAAGTGGGCTCTGGGTGCGCCGATCCTTATTCTGGGCGGCATCTATTCCGGCGTCTTCACCCCTACCGAAGCCGCGGGCGTCGCCGTGCTTTACGCCCTGTTCGTCGAGGCGGTGGTCTATCGGGAGCTGAAATGGAGCCAGTTCCTGGGCGCGCTCAGGTTCACCACCCTGATGACCGGCATGCTGATCCTTCTGGCGCCCACCCTGACGCTGGGGCACATCATCGCACTCTACGACATGCCCGATTTGGTGCTTGGCCTCCTAACATCAATGGGAAACAATCCGCTGATATTCCTTACAATCGTGGCCGTCTTTTACATCATTATCGGCACATTCATGGATTCTCTGGCCCAGATCGTCATCTTCACGCCGGTACTTCTACCGGTGGCGATCAGCCTTGGCATCGACCCGATCTTCTTTGGTGTGTTCACGATCATCACCGCTGAAATTGGTTTCCTGACGCCTCCGGTTGGCGGCAACCTCTATGTCGCACAGCGCATTGGCAACGTCAGCCTTGAGTCGATCTCGCTCGCCGTAGTCCCGTTCTTCTGGGCCTATATCGCCGGGCTTGTCATCGTCACCCTCTGGCCGGAACTTGTACTTTTCCTGCCGGACCTCGTGTTCGGCGAAAGCCGGTAATCACCACCACCAGACCAATAAATCAAAACCAACAGGAGCCAGAAATGCTACACAAGCTACTGAAAAAGATGATCCAGCCAGCCGCAGGTGTCATGCTGGGCATGATGACTCTGCCCGTGATGGCCGCAGATGTAACGATCAACCTGGGCTGGGAAACGCCACCGGAATCCAAGCTTGGCATCCTTGCGGTCAAGTTCAAGGAACTGGCCGAAGAATACAGCGAAGGCAGCGTCGAGGTGAAACTGCGCTGCTGCGGCCAGATCGGCAACGAAGAAACAGCGTTCAGCGCGATGCAGCTGGGCAACGTCGATGCGTTTTTGGTGTCGTCGAACAACCTGTCGTCGAACTATCCGCTGATCGACGTGTTCGTGCTGCCCTATATCTTCCGCAGCCCCGAGCACATGAAGGCGGTTCTCGAAGGGCCAGTCGGTGTGGAATTCGCCGAAGGCCTGCGGCAGGCAACCGGTGTCAATCTGCTGGCCTATGGCGGCGTATTCTTCCGCGAAGTGTTCAGCGTCAAGCAGCCGGTCGATGAGATCGGCCAGATGTCGGGCCTCAAGTTCCGCGTGCCGCAGAACCAAGTGATGATCGACACGGCCGCTGCCTTTGGCGCACAGCCGGTCGCCATGGCTTGGTCCGAAGTGCCCACGGCGTTGCAGACCGGCGCAATCGATGCCACCGACAACGGACTCGTCACGATCCGCGATATGAAGTTCTATGAGTTCGCTGAGCATCTGGTGCGCCTCGATCACATCGCCGCATTCGTTCCGCTGTTCATGAGCGACCAGACGATGGCAAAGCTGGATGACGCTCAGAAAGAAGCTGTGATGCGCGCCGCCGCCGAGGCCAGCGCCTATCAGGCCGAGATCATCCAGAGCGGCGAAGACGAAGTGCGCGCTTGGCTGCGCGACGAAGGCGGCATGACGTTACATTCACCGGACCGCGCGCCGTTCATCGAACGTGCCTTGACCGTGCAGGACAACTTTGCGGAGGAGCGTGGCGAAAAGTTCAAGTCACTAATCGAAAAGATACGCGCCGTCGAAGGCTGAGGTACAACACCAAAGGGCCTGCCCCTTGGGGTCGGCCCGCCATGCGCCACCACGGGGCGTGACCGAAATCACGGAGAAATTTTATGTCGTCGGGGAAAATCGCTCCAGGTGCGGGGCTGGTTGCGGTCATCGGTGCGGGGCTTGTCGGCCTGGCTTGTGCGCGCAGGCTACAGCGTGATGGCTTTGACGTTGCCTTGTTCGACCCGGGCAAGCCGGGCGCTGGGGCATCCTATGGAAACGCGGGCCTGATCGCCGGTTCCGCCGTCATTCCCGAGGCCAGCATGGAAACCCTGTGCAAGCTGCCTGGCCTTTTGTTCGGCAGCACCGGCCCGCTCAGCCTGAAACCGTCCTATCTGCCGCGCATGGCGCCCTTTCTGTGGCATTTCGCCAAGGCCTGCCGCATTTCGCAGTTCGACCGCATTTCTCGCGCTATGGCGGGTCTGTCGCTGGTCGGGTTCGATCACTGGATGACCCTGCTGGACGACCTGCCAGACGCTCGCGCGCTGTTTCAGCGTAACGGCTGTCTTTATATTTACCTCACCGACGCCGAGCGACGTGCCGCCGAAGCCCACAACGAAGTTCGCCGTGCCCGCGGGATGAGCCTGACTGATCTGTCGGCATCCGAGGTGGCCAATCTGGTGCCAAGCCTTGCGCGGCCTGTTGCCGGTGCAATGCTTGCGCATGAGGCAGGTCATGTTCTGGGCCCTGGCGCGCTGAGCCAGGCACTGTTTGATCGTTTCATGGCCGATGGCGGCCAGTTCATCAACGCGCCCGTCTCCGAGATCATCAAGTCCGGCAACCGCGTTAGCCAGTTGCGTACGGCATCGGGGCAGACATACGAGGTCGGTCACGTCGTTCTGGCGGCTGGAGCCCATTCCAGCGGGCTTGCCGCGCAGTTGAACTGTGGCGCACCGATTGTCGGGCATCGGGGCTATCACCTGATGATCGCCCAGCCAGGAGTCGAGACGCAACTGCCGATGCTGGTTCCCGCACTCGGGATAGCCGTTACCCCAATGCAATCGGGCCTACGCTTTGCCGGACTGGTCGAGTTCGCGGACTTCGACGCGCCGCCTAGCGAAAAACTGTTCCACCAGATCCAGACCGCCGCCAAGCGCCTGTTTCCCCAGTTGCAGGTCGGTGCATCCGACCGCTGGATGGGCTGCCGCCCATCCCTGCCCGACGGTGTTCCGATCCTTGACCGTGCACCCGGGCTGAGCAACGCCTTGCTGGCTTTCGGGCACGGGCAGATGGGTTTGACCCAGGCGGCAGTCAGCGGCCATGTCATTTCAGACCTCATGCTGGGCAAACCGCCCCGCGTCGACATCACGCCCTATGGAGCCGATCGGTTCTCGCGTCACCGGTCCGTTGCCGATGTCGCCTGAAACGAGCACTTTTGGGCCGGCGTTCCGTCTGACCGCATCCACCCAAACCGTGGTCATTTCGTTTGAGGGTACGGCGCTGCGCGTGCCTGAAAACGTCTCGGTCGTGGCCGCGTTGCTTGTAACGGGCTACCCGGCAGGGCGAAGGGCTAGCGGATCGGGCGCACAACGCAGCGCCTATTGCGGCATCGGGCAATGCTTTGACTGCACCATGACCATTGATGGCGTGTCCGGCTGTCAGGCCTGCATGACGCGGGTGCGCGAAGGTATGCAAGTAGCCCGTCAGAGAGTTTGACATCGTGACAGAACCCCTTGACCTCGTTATCCTCGGAGCCGGACCCGCAGGATTGGCCGCCTTCCAGACCGCCGGCGCCTGCGGCCTTGACGTCGCGCTTGTCGATGAAAACGCACGGGCGGGCGGGCGCATCTACAAAGGCATTTTGTCAGCCTGCGCCGCCGGAAAACCGCTGTCTGATACCTATGGCGCCGATGGTCCATGGGCCGCCAAGGCCGTCGACGCGGTGCAAACCGCCAATGACCCCGCGATTTTCACCGGGCACACGGTGATCGACGTGACCCGCACCCCGGGGGATGTGTGGCAGGTACATCTGCTGGCTGAACCCGGTCTGAAACACCTGAAGGCGCGCCGCATCCTTGTGGCCACCGGCGCCAAGGAGCGCCCCTTTGCCTTTCCCGGCTGGACACTGCCCGGAGTGATGACCGCCGGCGCGATCCAGACCCTGATGAAAGACAGCAATTGTCTGCCCGACTGCCCCGTCGTTCTGGCCGGATCGGGGCCGCTGTTGCTGTTGCTGGCCACACAGTTGCTGGAGCAGGGCGTGACCGTTTCGGCGCTGCTCGATACCACGCCCTCGTCCAATGTACTGCGCGCCGCACGCTTTGTGCCTGGCGCCGTGATGGCTGGCACGACGCTGTGGCAGGGGGTGAACCTTCTGTGCCGCATAACCCGTGCGAAACTGCCGCGGTATCAAAACGTCACACAGGTCGCGGCCCAAGGCACCGACCTGCTGAAGGCCGTCACCTTCACCTATCGCGGCACCGAACACCAGATCTCCACACCGCTGCTGGTGACGCATCTGGGTATCGTCCCCGACACTCAATTGACTCGGCTTCTGGGCTGTACCCATTACTGGTCGCCGCTGTTGCAGGCTTGGGCGCCCGATGCGGACAAGGCAGGTCAAACCTCGCACCCCGATGTTTCGGTCGCGGGGGATGCAACCGGCAGCAATGGCGCGTTGGCGGCGCGGAATGCGGGGCATCTTGCGGCTTTGGACGCTGCCTGCAAGCTAGGGGCGATTTCGACCCATGACTATCACGAGCGTGCGATACCGCTCCTCGCCTTCCACCGCCGCTCAACCCGCGAACGGCGGTTTCTGAATCATCTGTTCGCCCCTGCCCCGTCACACGCACGCACCCTGCCTGACGACACATTGCTATGCCGCTGTGAAGAAGTCAGCTTTGGCACATTGCGCGCAATGACCCGCGCTGGGATCGGCGATTTCGATCACTTCAAGGCTGTGAGCCGCTGTGGCATGGGCCTATGTCAGGGCCGCATCTGCGCCGATATGGCCACCCTTGCATTGGCCGAGGGCGCTGGCATCGACCCGTCAAAGGCGCGCCAGATGACGGTGCGCGCGCCGCTGAAACCGATCCCGCTGGGCGCCTTGGCCAAGGGCATCGACATCAGCGTCGCGCTGCCTGGCGAAGGCTTTGTCTATACAAGCGACAAGCCATGACCGGGGCCGTATCACACAGTGCCGACGTGATCGTTATCGGCGGCGGCATTCACGGCGCCTCGACCTCGCTGCATCTTGCACGGCGTGGCTATTCCGTCAACCTTTTGGAGCGTAACCGAATCGGGTGCCATGCCTCAGGGGTGAACGCCGGCAGTATTCACCACATTCCGCGCATCCATTTCGAATTGCCGTTGGCCGAAAGCGCGCTTAAGGTCTGGCCCGAGATTGCTGAGATGCTGGGCGATGATTGCGGGTTTCGCCGAAACGGCTATTTGCGTGTGGTCGAAACCGAGGCCCAGTTCGAAACCGCCCGCACCGCGATGGAGCGCGTCCGTCGGTATTCGTCGATAACAGAGGAATGGCTGGACCGGGGCGCACTGCGGGACCTTCAGCCGGGACTGGGCGACAGCATCACAGGCGGGATCTGGGCCGCCGAATGCGGTTCGGCCGATCCGGCCCGCACTCTACACGCCTTTCGGCTAAACCTTCAGCGCGCAGGCGTGGGCCTTTTCGAAGGATGCCGGGTGCAGGCCATAACACGGGTTGGCGACGTGTGGCACTGTGTCTCTGCCACGCAGGCGTTTCAGGCGCCGGTGCTGATCAATTGTGCTGGAGGCTGGGGCGGCGATATCGCGGCGCTGGTCGGTGAACGGTTCCCCCTGACCCGACAGGCCCTCATGATGAGCGTGTCCGCCCGCACCCCTGCCCTGCTAGGCCCGGTAGTCGGCCATGTCGGGCACCGCCTGTCGGTGAAGCAGGCCTTAAACGGCACCTACCTGATCGGCGGCGGCTATCGCGGCCACGTCAGCGACACCGCCGTTCATGCCGGTCTGGACCACGACAGGCTGGCTTATAACCTTGCGCTGGCCCAGCATGTCTTTCCCACGCTGGCGCAGGCGGCCCTGACCCGGTGCTGGGCCGGGCTCGAAGGCTTCGCACCGGATCACGCCGGATATATCGGCGCCTCGTCCTACTCCACAGACCTTTGGCATTGCTTCGGTTTCTCAGCGCATGGGTTCTATCTCGGCCCGGTCGTCGGCAAATTGCTGGCCCAGGCAATAGATACCGGCGACACGCCCAAGGTCTTGTTGCCGTTTCTCCCAACGCGCGCGGAGGGCGGCACCCTCACCCACTAACGAACCATCACAAAGGAGAAAAAACGTGATCAAACGACACCTTCAGATTCCCATTGGCCACCGCGTGGTCGAATACAATGGCGTATTCTATTTCGGCGGCCTGATCTCGCGCGATCTGACCCGCGACATGAAGGGCCAGACCCAAGATATCTGCGACCGCTTAGACGAGCTGATGGCCGAAGTCGGCGCATCGAAAAGTAGCCTGCTGACCGCGATGATCTATATTTCCGATTTCTCCCAAAAGGACGGAATGAACCAAGCGTGGCTGAACTGGATCAAGGCTGACGATCTGCCGACCCGAGCAACCATTGGCGTGGCCGATCTGGGAGAGAACGTTCTGGTCGAGATCGTAATCTCCGCCGCCAAGGTCTGAGCATTGCCAGACATTTCCGGGGGCACTGTCAGAAGTGCCCTCGGATATCGGCCCGTCAGGGCCTCGCGCCATCCTTCAGTCCGGCGACGGCTGGCACCAGCGCTGTCGGTCGATGGGGAAATGGCGATAGAAATCACCAATCGCTCCAGTCTGGCCGAAATGCTCGACGCCATGCAAATTAGGCTCAGGACTCATAGCCAATAAATGACGAGCGCCGCGAGTGCGATGGCGGAGAGGAAGACCTTTGGGCATCTGTCGTATCGGGTCGCCACACGTCGCCAATCCTTGAGCCTGCCGAACATGATCTCGATGCGATTGCGCCGTTTGTAGCGTCGCTTGTCGTATTTCACGGGCGTCTTGCGCTGCTTTCGGCCGGGGATGCAGGCGCGTATCCCTTTGTCTTTCAACGCGTCTCTGAACCAGTCGGCGTCATAGCCCCGGTCCCCGAGCAGCCATTCCACGTTTGGCAAGCTACCCAGCAAAGCCCGTGCGCCGATGTAGTCGCTGACCTGCCCGGCGGTGACGAAAAGATTGAGTGGGCGTCCCTGACTGTCACAGACGGCGTGCAGCTTGGTGTTCATGCCGCCCTTCGTTCGGCCAATCAGGCGTCCACGCCCCCCTTTTTCGCGGCCATGCTGGTCGCGGTTCGGTGGACTTTGAGATAAGTCGCGTCGATCATGACCGTCTTTTCCTCGCCGTGATCGGCTGCCAGGCCAGCCATCATCTGCGCAAAGATGCCCTTGTCGCTCCACCGCTTCCATCGGTTGTAGAGCGTCTTGTGGGGGCCGTATTCCGCAGGCGCATCGCGCCAACGCAACCCATTGCGATTGATGAAGATAATCCCGCTCAAGACACGCCGATCATCGACGCGGGGTTTGCCGTGGGACTTCGGAAAATAGGGCTCAAGACGCGCCATCTGGGCGTCGGTCAACCAGAAGAGATCAGACATGTTCACCGCTCGTTTTTCGAACCGTGAATCACGCCGCCTCGCAGAAATCAATGGGTCCTGACCCTAGCTTTCCGTTTTTCTTATGCCGACATGAACTGATCAACGCCGTGCGATGTGGGCTGATGGTACGACATTTCTTCCCGTTCTGGACGGCACAGGACATAAGCCTATTTGCACCGTTTACCGCTCAATGAGATCCGAGATTGCATGGGTTTGAGAACCTCGCGTTGCCCTCGCCGTCACACAGTCGCAGTTGACAGCTGTCAACATTCAGGCTCTCTGCATATGATCCGCTGACAATAAGGCCATGACCATCGGGCCCGCCGAGAACACTCCGTTCGCAGCCTTTCCCGTTAATGCCCGCAAATAACCACCTGGACTACGGATCATCTCAGCGCGCTGCAATATGTAGGCCAGAGCCACGGCAGCCGTATCATTCCCCATATGTCGCCGTGCGGATACCCATGCATCAACACTGATGCCAAGCATGGGGTGGACAAATGTAGCGACATTCAAGAGATCCCTCCAACTCTGGATAGGCTGACGGGTGTAGGTGGTAATGTCCGGTGCTGCTTTCAGCACCAGCTCCAGCGGAAGTCTGGGCTCACTGGTGTCAGCGGGGGGAATTTTTTGTTCCTCTTCGCATGTTTCAGATTCATAAGATTCTGAGTCTGAACTCTGATAGTGCCGCTCATTTTGGCTGGCTTTGTCGCTCATTTCTACTGTTTGAGCCAGTATCCGGGACTTCCGCCAACAGGTCGTCGAGAGCAATGGCGAGTTTCTGCAGGTCAGAAAGGGGCAGTTTGCGCCGGATCTGACGTTGGGCGTCAGACAGCATCTGCGACAGGGTATCGGTCGCGCGTACTGAGGCGTCATTTGCCCAGGCAAGCAATTTGGATGCGTCGCGCAGCCGCAGAACGACGCTTTCCCGCAGGCGGCGAAGCTGTAGGGCAAGCTGTCGGGTAGCTTTGGCAGCCTCGGTGATCTCGGCGGCGCGGACAAGCAATGGCCGCAGATCAAAGCCGAAAGCGCGATCGATCTGTCCAGTGCTGTTGCGGGTGGCATAACGCTTGCCGTTCGGACTGTCATGACGCAGAACTAGGCCGGCGCGGACCAGTGCGGCGATGTGGCGGCGCAGGGTGCTTTCGGGCATTCCATGGACCCGGCCAGAAAGGGTGGCGTTTGACGGAAAAACGATCAGCTGGTCATTGTCGCGCAGCTCTTTGGTGGGGTGAAATGACATCAACCCGGCGAGCACGGCAAGATCACGATCCGAAACACCGAATGCTTTGCGTGCTTCGGTCAGGTCGCGCAGGATCGACCATTTGTCGAGCATGTGGGGCAGGGCGGGGGCCGTTGCCAGCGTATTGTTTGCCAGAAGTCCAGCCGAAACCGGACGGCGCCCGAAAGGCGTCGCAGAAATATGCCTCATGTTTCTTGTCACAGGGCAACAGAAAATCGCTCGCCGGAAAGACGCCGGTTGACAGCTGTCAACGATTGCCGTTATCTTCGAGGTGCTAGATCGAGAAACGGCCCTTCGGGATGTCTTGTCCTAGGGGGCTTTTCTTTTGCCTTATTGTGCCTCCTTATTGGTTGCGTTCAGTCGTTCGGGCCGCTTTCCTGCTTATTTTCCAGCCAGTTGCGGTGAAACTCGTCAATGTGATCGGCCAACCAGTCGGCAAAGGCGCGTCCTTCTCCGGTCATCTCGATCACGGTTTTATTCCGGCTTCGCGTGATGTGTCCAAGACGCGCTTCGCCGTGGCCGCGCAGAACCTGCGGCGCGGATCGGGGGCGTGGCGCGGTCAATGACGAAAGCACGGCGGCGAAACGGCTGTCGGAATCCGGTCCTTGCGCGGCAGCGATCAGTTCCGAGGGCGGTTGGTCGGCTACCTTCAGCGCCAGCGCCAGCCAGCGGTCCCGCCCGGCCGAGGGCGCCGCCCCGATTGCACGGATAACGGATTCGGGGATGGCATCGGTCACGGTCAGCATGCGCGAGATCACGGTCTTGTCGATGCTCAGGGCGTCGCAAATCACCTTGCGATCAAATCCGGCCTTGACCATCTGGGCGGCAAAGTTTGCCTTTTCGATGAAACTCAGGTCCTTGCGGGCGGTGTTCTCCTGCCCCTGGGCAACGATCAGTTCCCGGTCGTTCAGGCTGCGGATCATCGCCTTGACCGGCAGCTTCAGCTCTCGCATGGCCTGAACGCGACGGCGGCCAAAGACCACCTCATAGCGGCCCTCGTCATTGGGCGAATGGCGCAGCAGCACCGGCACCTGCTGGCCGTATTCGTGGATCGATTCCTTCAGGGCTTCGATCCCGGCTGCGTCCTCGTCCAGCCGGTCCTTGATGCCGGCGCGGTCGATCATGTCGGGATGAACCTCGATGATCGCGCGGCTTTTCAACTCGTTGATCGACTTCGAAACAGCACCGATCGCACCTCGATCCGAGCGGGGCAGGGGGCGCGGTTCTTCCGTCGTCGTGGGCGCATTCATCAGGTTTTTCAACAGATCCTTGCGTGCCATCATGCCCCCTTGCCGCGGCCCCAGGCCGCCTGGATCAAGCCCTCGATCTCTCCGTTCACCGCGTTCAGGCTTTCCATCGCGCGCTCATAGGTCGAGCGCGTGAACTGAGCCTTTTCAACCTCATAGAGGGTCTGTTTGGTGATTCCGGCATCCGAAATTGCGGTCGATTTCAATACGGGATGGTTCAGCACATTCTCACCGAACATCGAGCGCATGAAGCTGACCATCTGGTTCTGTGGCCCGTCGCCCGGCTCGTATCTGGTGATGAGATAGCGCATCCAATCATAATCCATGCGTCCCCCGGCATCGGCGACAACGCCCAGCAGGTTCGATGTCATCAGCAAGAACTGACACATTGACATGACATCCAGCATCTGCGGATGAACAGTCACCAGAATTGCGGTTGCCGCGGACAGGGCGGACATGGTCAGGAACCCCAGTTGCGGCGGGCAGTCGATCACGACGATGTCGTATTCGCTTTCGACTTCGATCAGAACGTCGCCGATCCGGGTAAAGAAATAGCTGCCTGACCGTTCGCGCAACGCCATGGGTGTTGCGTGCTCGAATTCCATCAGGTCCAGATTGCCGGGGATCAGGTCCAGATTGGTGAAATAAGTCTTTTGAATCACTGATTTGATCGGCACAGGGTCTTCATAGCGGATCGCATCATACAGCGTGCCGCCATCCACCAGATCAAATTCTGGCTGCACCCCATGCAGCGCCGACAAGCTGGCTTGCGGGTCAAGATCGATCGCCAGTACCCGATAGCCGTCCAGCGCCAGCTTCTGCGCCAGATGCGCGGCCGTCGTGGTCTTGCCCGATCCGCCCTTGAAGTTGATGACGGTGATGACTTGCAGATGGTCGCCGTCGCGCCGTCCGGGCAGATAGGTCCCGGGCGCCTTGGCACCTTTTTCCAGCATGACGCGCAGCGCCTGAATGTCGGCGGGACTGTAATATCTGCGGCCACCGGCCCGCGTCTCGGGTGAGGGTCCTTTGCCGTCCAGATCCAGCTTGCGCAGATAGGCGTCCTTGACGCCCAGCAGGTCCGCCACCTCTCCCGAGGTGAATTTACGCAGTTCGCGCCTCGCGTCAGGTGGGAAAAGCTGTTCTCGATGCGCCTGCAAACGCTCGGAAAGGGCTGCGGCGTGATCGCCGATCAGCTTGTCGATACGTGTATGTGGCCGCAT
>NZ_CP067126.1:300000-402633 GCF_028553725.1 Paracoccus alcaliphilus | reverse complement strand
CGGACTGCCTGTCTGTTTTCTAGGACGCAGATTAACGTCACTTCCGCTTTTACGCCGGATTTGCCTTTTTGGCAAAAGGGGATTTGAATGAAAGCGTCAGAGCGCCGAAATGCCGCGAATCCAGTCCTCTGCAGGCCGAATCGGTTGTTGCGCGGGATCAGTCAAGCGCCGGAACGCTGATCGCCGGAATGGGGGGACAATCCGTTCCACTGGCGACTGGATTGGGGGACAAAAGCCGCGCAATGGGTGACACCCTGCATGTCCCCCTATACCATTGATACCGTTTTTATTCGGGGAAATGGGCAGGGCGTTGCGGCGCCCGGAGCAAATCACTTGACAGAATCAGAAAACAGGACGCAAATGCGTTAAATGTGGCGAAGAACGTTTTGAGCGGCATCAGATCGCAGCAGCCACAGGGGCAGTGCCTGCATATGCGGGCCATAAAACAAGCCGGGCAAAAACCGGCAGGCAGGAGCAGTGATGCAGGTGATCCGTCCCGTGGGGCGCGACGCGGGGTCGAAGAAATACGACATTCTGTCGGCGATGATGGCGCATGCGCTGGCGGGGGACAAGCATCGTCAGCGACAGATCATGCGGCTGATGGCGCTGATCACGGCGCGTTACAACTGGCAACGCAATGAGTTGAGCGTGGGACAACGCGAAATCGCCCGGCTGTGGTGCGTCGATGAACGCACCGTCAAGCGCGAGATGGCCCGCTTCCGCGCCCTCGGCTGGCTGGAGATCAAGCGGCAGGGCGCGCGGGGCCGGGTCTCGGTGCTGGAACTTGACCTTGACCGCATCATGCTTGACACCAAGGCCGAATGGCCCAATATCGGCGAGGATTTCGTCAGCAGGGTAGGGGGGGCGACCCCAGCAGCGCCCGCCGACAATACCGTCGTGCCGTTCCGCCGCCTGTCGGTCGAGCCGGGAGAGGGGTTGTGGGCCGCCATGCGTCACCATCTGCGGCAGGAGGACGCCGCCTTGTTCGATGCCTGGTTCGCCGGGCTGGCGGATGAGGGGATCGAGGGCGGTTGCCTGACGCTGACCGCGCCGACCCGGTTTCACGCCACCTATATCCAGACCCATTTGCAGGACCGCCTGATTATCGCCGCCCGCCGCTGCGGCACGGTCATCTCGCGGTTGCGGGTGCTGTCGCCCTGAAGGCTCAGCCCGGATCGGCGTGATAAAGGAATCGGGCTGTGGTGCATGTGCTGACGCGCCATTCGACCGGGGTGTTTTCCAGCGAATAGCCGATGCGGGTGATCTGCGACAGTGGACGGCCTTGATCCTTTCGCGCCGCGTGGCTTGTTCCGGCGCATCAATCCAGGCCCGTCGACGAGGCAGGGGCAATGCGGGAGGCCTTCCATCTTATACAAGATTAAATGAGGCCGCAGCTTGAGGGTCGTCGTGTCGGAATTCACGGAAGAGGATGCCCTGCGCGCGGATCTGGCGGCGGATGATGCCGCTGGAGCCGTTGCTGCGGCGCAGCGACGTGCTGTCGCTGGATGTGCCGCTGACTGCCGAAACCCGGCACATGATCGCGCCGGGGCCTGGAACGCAACGGGGCAGGGGCCGATGGGATCGCCCTTGCGCTGATGGTCGAGATCCTTGCCGCGGGGCTGACCGGGGCGAATTTCGCCGCCGAGGCCGGTTCGTTTCTGGATGACAAGGGCGATCCGCCGGGCACCGGGCAGTTCATCATCGCCATTGATCCGCAGGCTTTTGCAGACAATGCGCTGGAGCAGTTCGCGGAACTTGCCCGCTCGGTCGAAGAGCAGCAGGGGGCGCGGCGCATGGAGGGAAGCCGCCATGTGTGACGGGCTGAAGCTGGATCCCGCGCTGCTTGAGGATATCCGGATGCTGTGATCTGAATAGCCCCAGGGTTCATGGACGCCTTTTTCGCTCGTTTTGAGGCAAGGAGGCCATGAGGGCACAGGCAATCTCACGGATGAGTTCAAGCGCGATGCGGTCGCGCAGATCACGGAACGGGGTTATCCGGAGAAGGAGGTTTCGAAGCGGCTGGGGGTAAACACGCACTCGCCTTATGCCTGGAAGCGCAGGTTTGCGAAGGCGGTGTCGGGCGAGAGCGAGAAGGACGCCGGCTTTCCTCGTCGCCGTGGCCGCGCTTTCATTGCGTTCTGGCACATCAGCCGTTCGATCCGGTGAAGCCCGCAGGCAAGCCCTTCGTTGAGAACATCGCGCCAGACGCGGCGTGCGCCATGGGTCCGGTCGCGGGCCATGAAACTCGTCTCGATCGCTGTGACGAGCTTCGCGTCATGGATCTCGCGGGTGCTGGTCGGGCGGTTGAGCCAGGCGTGGACGCCGGAGCGCGCGACCTCTTTGTTCAGCGCTGCGATCTCGGCCAGATCGGCCGGCATTTGCCCATTCTGGACCTGTCCCGGTTCCGTTCTGGTGATATGGTCATGTTTAGCGGCCCTTTGTTCGATGGCCACGGGTGATTGCCAGCTCAGGGCTGAGTGTTTGCGTCGCGGGTGGTAGAAGCCGTTGATGTATTCGAAGAGGGCGATCTCGACCTCTCGCCGGGTGTGTCAGTCGCGGCGCCAGACCAGTTCGGCCTTCAGCGATTTGAAGATGAAGCATGTGAACGCCATTGGTCCGAGAGAGCATGCGACGCTCGACGGCCGAATGATCATAGCAATTGCCCTTGCCGCTCATCGACACCCTGAACCCATGCCTGCGCAGGATCTTCTGGTCGTCATGCGCACAGTATTGCGCGCCGCGGTCGGTGCCCGCCAGACTTCTTTCTCTCCCCTGGCCAGATGGCTGACAGTGGCGGCGCCCTCATGCTGCTGCGTCATTTGCCGAGAGCGAAGCGCTTCTCGGGAGTCAAGGCTTATGATGCCGACTGGCTGCGCGACGACCTCAAGGGCCGCGGCATCCGTCCCTGCATCCCACCCGAGGCAAGAAGCGCAGAAAACCCGCCAGATACAGCAAGCGCCCTTATCGCAAGCGCGACCGCATCGAGAATGCCTTCGGTCGCATGAAGGACGAGTGTGGGGTCGCGACCCGCTATGAGCGATGCGGCGGCATCTTCCTCAACGCTGTCATCATCGAAGCGATCATCATCTTCTGCTTGTGAAACTTATAGCGATGGACGCTAACTTCAAGCCGGACAACTCAGGTGGGGCTGATCACCTGTTTCCATGCCGGCTCACGATCCGCCAGCGCGTCGCGCAGGAGATTGGCTGCGCGACCTCGCCTCACACCTCGTTTTGTGCCCTGCGCAGGTTCACGATCGACCGGATCGCCATGCGCTTCGCTTCCTCGGGTGCGATGCCCATGGCGTCGCAATTGACAAGGATGGCCTGCATGATCTGCGTTTCGCGTGCCCGGGCCGCCGCCTGATCCGGCGCTGGAGGAGGGGGCTGTGCCGTCATCGGGCTTTCTTCGCGATAACGCCTGCAACGATATCCTTGGTGCTGGCCGCAGCGGCAATCACCTTCGGCTTTTCCTTCTTGGGCTTCTTCTCATCGCGTTTTCGCTTGTTCATGCCCTTGGCCATCTTCCGGCTCCTTTGATCGCCGCCGACAATCGGCGGACTGTGCAGCCTAGACCTTTATGCGGGGATAGATACACAAATCGGCGCGACCGGGTTGTCCCTGCCGCCCGTTTCGCTGTGCAATGCGCCAAGCGGGGCTTGAATGGGTCAAAAATACATCCATATACCATCCACATGGATGGAGAAAACATGATGCCACCGCCGCGCAAGCCCCGAGAGAAGGCACCGGACAGCGAAAAGATCACCCTGAATCTGGGCTTTGTCGATCTGGGCCGGATCGATCTTCTGGTGCAGGAGGGCTTTTACTCGAACCGCAGTGATTTCATCCGCACCGCGATCCGCAACCAGCTTGACGGTCATGGCGATGTCGTCACCCGCTCGATCCAGCGCAACACGATGGAGCTGGGCCTGCGCGATTACAGCCGTGCGGAACTGGAGGCCCTGCGCGATGCGGGCGAGGTTCTGCATGTCAAGGTCGTGGGTCTGGCACGGATCGCGCCTGATGTGACGCCGGAACTCGCCCGGGCCGTCATCGGCTCTCTCACTGTTCTGGGGGCGTTGCAGGCCACGGCCGATATCCGCAAGGCCCTTGCCGACCGTATCCATTAACCATCCCTGATCCAAGGAATACCCGCATGAAACCCTTTGATACCAGTGCCTTGCGCCGGGTGATGGCCGATGCGCGCCCCGGCGCCGCCAGCGATCTCGTGCGCCGCACTCTGGCTCAACATGGCCTGATGGCCGAAGGCGGCAACCCCGCCGCGCCGAACCCGCTGGCCGCCATGGCCGGGATGCTGAACAGGCAGGCGCATCCCTCTGCTGCCCCGGAAGTGACGGTGCCGGGCGCCAGCTTCGGGGCCGATCGCTTCGCCTGCAAGGCTGGCGCCCGCGATTATCTGACCTATGTGCCCGCAAGCGCCAGCGACGGTGCGACCGGGCTGATCGTCATGCTGCATGGCTGCACGCAGACCCATGCCGATTTTGCGGCGGGAACCGGGATGAATGCGCTGGCAGAGCGGCACGGGTTCGTCACTGTCTATCCGCAGCAGTCGCGCGGGGACAATGCGCAATCCTGCTGGAACTGGTTCAGTCCCGGCGATCAGCGGCGCGACCGGGGCGAGCCCGCGATCCTTGCCGGTATCGCCACCCAGGTTGCCGCCGCCCATGGCGTCCCGCCTTCGAAAACCTTTGTGGCCGGGTTGTCGGCGGGGGCGGCGATGGCGGTGATTCTGGGGCAGACCCATCCCGACATCTTCGCGGCTGTCGGCGCCCATTCCGGGCTGCCCTTCGGCAGTGCCCGCGACGTGCCCTCGGCCTTCGCTGTGATGGCGGGGACCGCCGAGTCGCGTCCCACGAACCATCGGGCCACGCCGACCATCATCTTTCAGGGCAGCGCCGATCACACCGTCAACCCTGCCAACGCCGACCGGATCGCCCGCGATATCCTTGGCGCCGGGCCCGAGTTGACACTGTTCGACAAGCAGTCCCGCCAGATCAACGGTCGCAGCGTCGTCCAAGAGACCACGACGACAGGCGACGGGGCGACATTGCTGGAATACTGGAAGGTCGAAGGGCTGGGCCACGCATGGTCCGGCGGCAATCCCGCGGGCTCCTACACGGACCAGACGGGGCCGGACGCCAGTGCCGAGATGGTCCGGTTTTTCCTGACCCGGGGTTGACCTTGTGCGCAGTCGGGATCACCCATGCGGGCAGGAATCGTCATGGCTTGCAGGAAATCCCATGTCCAACTGCCGTCCCATCATGCTGTCCAACGATCATGTCGCCCGCGTGACCCCGGCCGAAGGTCCGCTGCACGATCCGCGCTGGCGGATGCTGGAGGATGCCGATCTTGACCAGCTGGCCGACAGGCTGACGCAGGACAGGCCCCGCCCGATTCCGATCTTTGCCTATGGCTCGCTGATCTGGAACCCGGGCTTTGCCGTCGGCGCGCGCCGTCGTGGCACGGCCATCGGGTGGCATCGCAGCTTTTCGATCTCGCTGGACCATTTTCGCGGCACGCCCGAGCGGCCCGGGCTGATGTTGGCCCTCGCCTCGGGTGGCAGTTGCGAGGGGCTGGTGCTTGAGATCGCGCAGCAGGCCGAAGCGCAGTCGCTGCGTGCCATCCTGCGGCGCGAACTCGTCGCCCATGAACTCTCGGCCAACGCCTGCTGGATCGAGGTCGAGACCGATCGCGGCCGCGAAGAGGCGCTGACCTTTTATGCCGATCCGGTGGGCACGCAGCTGGCCGAACTGACGGTCGGGGAACAGGCGCGGCGCCTTGCCCATGCGGCGGGCGCCGCCGGATCGGGGGCGGAATATCTGCTGCGCACGGTTCACGGGCTGGCGGAACATGGCATCCATGACGATTATATATGGACGCTTCAGCAACTCGTGGCCGAGGAAATCGAGGCTGGCACGACCGCCATCGCCGCCGGGAAGCTGCCGCAGGGATGATGCGGGGCCCGGGCTGATTGCCTGCGTCGGATATGGCTGCTTCCCGGAGCAAGGCATGCAGATGGTGGAACCCGCATCACCAACAAACTGCGCCGCCTGATCGCCAATTATTGTCGTTACCGTTCAGCCATATGCGGGGATCACGATGCCGCTTGCAGCAGTCTGGTCAGCCGCCCGACCCGCTGGCGGGCCAGTTGCACGATCTGGTCACGCGGAATCGTGGCATCCGTGGCCCAGGCCCTGAAGCCGATGGTGATGGCCCGCGACAGCACATGCGCCAGCAGCTGGGCGTCGGCCTCTTGTCCCGGTCCCATGCGTTCCAGCGCCAGCGCGGTCAGGTCGGAATGCAGCCGTTCCAGCGCGGTATGAAAGATCGCCAGCAACTCGGGCGAGGTCGCCAGCAATTCGCCGATCATGGCGGGCACGTCACGCTCCAGCCGCTTGTCGGTCAGCATCCTGCCCAGCACGTCGAACAGATCGTCCACCAGCGGGCCGTCCGAGGCCAGAAACTGCTGTTTCGAGGCCTCGCTGATGACCGGACGGGTTCCGACCAGCGCGGCATCCTTGTTGGGATAATAGTTGAAGAAGGTGCGCAGGCTGATCCCCGCCCGTGTCGCGATCATGTCGGTGGTCAGCGAATCATAGCCCGATTCCAGCGCCAGCCTCAGCGCGGCACGCTGGAGGTCCTGCGCGGTCTGTTCGCGGCGCCGATCACGAAGCGTTGAGGGTTCGCGCATTTTTCGCCAACTCCGGTCATTTCATCACAAGCAAACATTGCATGGAGTGCAATGATATGCAATCAGAACACCTGACACATTGCCTCTGACCGCCCCGGATATTCACCCAAAGGATTTCAGCATGCCCGATTTTCGCATCCCGGTCCGCCTTGGCCTTGCCGGTCTGTTGGCGATGGCCTCGCCCGGCCTTACGCAAGAGGCGGGGCAGATGCCGCCCAGGCAGGTCGGCGTCGTCGAATTGCAGTTGCAGGACGTGCCGCGGGTGGTGACGCTGCCCGGACGCGCCGTGGCCGGGGCCGAGGCCGCCATCCGTCCGCGCGTGGGCGGTATCATCACCGATATCCTTTACGACGCGGGTCGGGCGGTAAAGCAGGGCGATCCGATGTTCAGGATCGACCCCATCGTCTATGAGGCGAACCTGTCGGGTGCCGAGGCCGAGGTCGCCTCGGCCCGCGCGGGGGTGACGCAGGCGCAATCGGCCTATCAGCGGACGGAACAGTTGCAGGGTTCCGGCACCTCGGTCGCGCAGGTCGAGACCGCGCGGGCGACGCTGGAACAGGCGCAGGCATCCTTGCAGGCAGCCGAAGCGGCGCTGAAACTGGCGCAGTCGGAACTGGACTGGACCACCGTCGCCAGCCCCATCGACGGCAGGACCAGCGTCGCGGCGGTCTCGGTGGGTGATCTGGTCACGGCCAATCAGGCCGAGGCATTGGCCACGGTGACACGGCTGGACCCGATCGACGTGGATATGTACGAACCCGCCGTCCGCATGTTGTCGGTTTTCAACGACATCACCGAGGGCCGCTTGCAGATGGCCGACTCGTTGCGTGCCACGCTGACGCTGGAGACGGGCGAGACCTATCAGGCGACGGGTGAATTGCTGGCGCCGGGCTTCAACGTCTCGACCTCGACCGGGGCGATCGACACCCGCTTCCGCTTCGAGAATCCGCAGAACATCCTGCTGCCCGGCATGTTCCTGCGCGGACAGGTCGATCTGGGCACGATGCGCGCCGTTCTGGTGTCGCAATCGGCGGCCACCCGCGACCGCACCGGCCGGTTGACGGCATGGGTGGTCCGCGACGGCAAAGCCGAACAGCGGCAGCTGACCGATGACGGCACCTGGGAACATCACTGGATCGTCACCGATGGGGTCGAGCCGGGAGATCTGCTGGTTGTCGATGGGCTGACCGGGCTGAGCGAGGGGATGGAGGTCACCACCGTTCCCGTCGGCTTTGATGATAAGGGCGTCGTGCGCGAGGAACAGGCCGAGGCCGACCCGCCCGCCGATGACGATCCCGCGCCCGACAGCGGCGACACCCCGGCGGCGGAGTAACCCGGCATGGCCCGTTTTTTCATTCACCGCCCGGTCTTTGCCTGGGTGATCGCCTTCGTGACCATGCTGGTGGGCGGGCTGGGGTTGCAGACCCTTGCCATCGAACAATATCCGCAGATCGCGCCGACCACCGTGCGCATCGACGCCACCTATAACGGCGCCTCGGCCGTCATCGTCGAGGATTCGGTGACCACCGTCATCGAGGACGCGATGACCGGGCTGGACGGGCTGATCTACATGACGTCGAGTTCGACGCCCGGTTCGGCCTCGATCTCGCTGACCTTCGACGACTCGGTGGATGCGGACATCGCGCAGGTGCAGGTGCAGAACAAGCTGCAACTGGTCACCTCGCAACTGCCGGATATCGTCCAGCAGACCGGGGTGAACGTGTCGCGTTCGACCTCGTCGATCCTGCTGGTGGGGGCGCTGACCAGCAGCGATGGCCGATATAGCACGGTCGAACTGGGCGATCTGACCGCGCAGATGATCGAGGATCCGGTCAAGCGCACGCCGGGCGTCGGCTCGATCAGCACCTTCGGTTCGGGCTATGCGATGCGGATCTGGCTGGATCCGATGAAGATGACCCAATATCAGGTCACGCCCGCCGATATCACCGCGGCGGTGTCGGAACAGAACACCAATGTCACCGTCGGCAGCCTTGGCGCGCAGCCCTCGCCCGAGGGGCAGCGGCTGACCATGTCGCTGTCGGCGCAGTCGCAGTTCTCGTCGGTCGAGGAATTCGAGCGCATCCTGCTGCGGGTGGATCCCGACGGCTCGACCGTGTTTCTGGGCGATGTCGCCCGGATCGAGATCGGGCAGGAAAGCTATGGTGGCGACTCACGTTTCAACGGCAACCCTTCGGCGGGTTTCGCGGTGAACCTTGCGACCGGCGCCAATGCCGTGTCCACGGCCGAGGCCGTGCGCGAAGTGATCGCCGGTGTCGCGCCATCGCTGCCCGACGGGGTCGAGGTGGTCTATCCCTATGACACTTCGCCCTTTGTCGAGGAATCGATCAATCAGGTCTATCACACGCTGGCCGAGGCGGTGGTGCTGGTCTTTCTGGTCATCCTCTGCTTCCTGCAAAGCTGGCGGGCGACGATCATCCCGGTGGTGGCGATCCCGGTGGTGCTGCTGGGCACCTTCGGGGTGCTGGCGGCGGCGGGTTTCTCGATCAACACCCTGACCATGTTCGCGCTGGTGCTGGCCATCGGCCTGCTGGTCGATGACGCCATCGTCGTGGTGGAAAACGTCGAACGGGTGATGGAGGAAGAGGGCCTCGACGCCGTCGCCGCCACCGAGAAAAGCATGGACGAGATCACCTCGGCGCTTGTCGGCATCGTGATGGTGCTGTCGGCGGTGTTTCTGCCCATGGCCTTCATGTCGGGGGCGACGGGGGTGATCTATCGCCAGTTCTCGATCACCATCATCACCGCCATGGTGCTGTCGCTTGGTGTGGCGCTGATCCTGACGCCCGCGATGTGTGCGACGCTTCTGAGGCCGCGCAGCCATGACAGCGGCATCGCGCCCGCCCGCTGGTTCAACCGCAACCTTGACCGCGCCACCAATGGTTACGGCAACGCGGTCACGCGGCTGGTGCGCCGTCCCTTCCGCATGCTGGTGGTGCTGGTCGCCATCGGTTTCGGGGCCTTTGCGCTGTATCAGCAACTGCCCGGATCGTTCCTGCCGGACGAGGATCAGGGCGTGATGCTGGTCATGGTCGAAACGCCCGACGGCTCGACCACGGCGCAGACGCAGGCGCTGGTCGAACAGGTCGAGGATTACCTGCTGAACGATGAATCCGAGACGGTGGAATCGGTCTTTGCCGCGCTTGGCTTCAGCTTTGGCGGGTCGGGGCAGAACAGCGCGATGATCTTTGCCAAGCTGCGCGATTACGACCAGCGCGATGGCTTTGACATCGCCTCGCTGGTGACGCGGGCCAATGCGCATTTCTATATGAACAGTCGCGCCGGGCAGGTCTATTTCCTGCAACCCCCCGCGATTCAGGGCATGGGCGCGGCCTCGGGCTTTTCGATGTATCTGGTCGATCAGGCCGGGCAGGGGCAAGAGGGCGTCACCGCTGCCGCCGACCAACTGGTGGCGATCACGCAGGCCGATGGCCGCGTCACCAACCTGCGCGGTAACGAATCCCCGTATGAGACCTCGTTGCGGCTGGATATCGACCAGCAGAAGGCGGCGGCTTTCGGGCTGTCGATTTCGGAAATCAACGCGATGCTGTCGGTGATCTTTTCGGGCCGCGACGTGAACGATTTCGCGCTTGGCAACGAATTGCGCCCGGTGATCGTGCAGGGCGAAGGCTATGCGCGGTCGCAGCCCGACGATATCGACCGCTGGTATGCCCGCAACAATCAGGGCGAGATGGTGTCCTTCGGGGCGTTCTCGTCGCAGATCTGGGATCAGGAGCCGCAGGCGCTGTCGCGCTATGGCGGCACCCGCGCGCTGGAGTTGAGCGGGGCTGCGGCGCAGGGCCTGTCCTCGGGCGCGGCGATGGACGCGATGGAAGAGATGGTCGCGGATCTGGACGGCGGTTTTGGTACCGCCTGGACCGGGCTGTCCTATCAGGAACGTCTGTCGGGCAATCAGGCGCCGATGCTGTTCGCGCTGTCCGCGCTGGTGGTGTTTCTGGCGCTGGCCGCGCTTTATGAAAGCTGGACCGTGCCGCTGGCGGTGATGCTGACCGTGCCCATCGGCATCCTTGGCGCGCTGGCGGCGGCGCTGATCTTTGGCCAGTCGAACGACGTCTATTTCAAGGTGGGCCTGCTGACGACCATCGGCCTTGCGGCGCGAAACGCCATCCTGATCGTGGAATTCGCGCAGGCGCTGGTGGCGCAGGGCCGACCGCTGCTGGAGGCCGCCATCGAGGCGTCGCGGATGCGGCTGCGTCCGATCCTGATGACCACCTTCGCCTTCATGCTGGGCGTTCTGCCCTTGGCGATCGCCAGCGGCGCGGGGGCAGGGGCGCAGAACTCGATCGGGATCGGGGTGTTGGGCGGCATGGCGTCCTCGGCGGTGATCGGGATCTTCCTGGTGCCGGTCTTCTATGTCGCCGTGTTGCAGGGCGTGAAGATGATGTCGCGCAAGCCCAAGGCCGGATGAGCCCATTGCTGGCGGGGCTGTGATCCCGCCAGCAGTTGCACCCGCAGCGTGCAAGGCATAGAAATCCGCCACCGGTCGCAGCCTACCCGGTCATCAAAACAAGGGTTCTGACATGAAAGCCACTCTCGTCTGCTCTGGCGGACTCGATTCCGTTTCGCTGGCCCATATTCTGGCGGCGGATCACGCGCTGTCGCGCATCGTTTCCTTCGATTACGGCCAGCGGCACCGCAAGGAACTGGACTTTGCCCGCGCGGTCTCGGCGCGTCTGGCGGTGCCGTTCCATCTGATCGACATGCGCCCGGTCGGGGCGGCGCTGACCGGATCGGCGCTGACCGATGCGATCGACGTGCCCGACGGCCATTATGCCGAGGAAACCATGCGCGTTACCGTGGTGCCGAACCGGAATGCGATCATGCTGACCATCGCCTTCGGGATCGCGGCGGCGGCGGGTGACGATGCGGTCGCGGCGGCGGTGCATGGGGGCGACCACTTCATCTATCCCGATTGCCGCCCCGGTTTCACCGATGCCTTCGCGGCGATGCAGCGGGCGGCGCTGGACGGCTATGCCGATGTCGCGCTGCATGTGCCCTTCGTGCGCAAATCCAAGGCCGATATCGTGGCCGAAGGTGCCCGCGCCGGGACGCCCTTTGCGGAAACGTGGTCCTGCTACAAGGGCAGTGTGATCCATTGTGGCCGCTGCGGCACCTGTGTCGAGCGGCGCGAGGCCTTCGATCTGGCCGGGGTTGCCGATCCCACCGCCTATGCCGATCCCGATTACTGGCGCGCGGCGATCACGGCGCGCGGGGTGGTGTGATGTATCGCATCGCCAAGGAGTTCCACTTTTCCGCCTCGCATCAACTGTCGCATCTGCCGCCCGATCACCAATGCGCCCGGCTGCACGGGCACAACTATGTCGTGGTGGTCGAACTGGCCGCGCCTGCATTGAACGCCGACGGTTTCGTGCGCGATTATCACGAACTTGCGGCGCTGAAACGCTATATCGACGACCGTTTCGATCACCGGCATCTGAATGATGTGCTGGACGGCCCCAGCACGGCCGAGGCGCTGGCGCGGCATTTCTTCGACTGGTCCCGCGCCCGCTGGCCAGAGGTCGCGGCGGTCCGCGTGTCCGAGACGCCCAAGACCTGGGCCGAGTATCGGCCATGACGCTGCGCATCGCGGAAATCTTCGGCCCGACCATACAGGGAGAGGGGGCGCTGATCGGCCAGCCCACGGTGTTCATCCGCGCGGGCGGGTGCGATTACCGGTGCAGCTGGTGCGACAGCCTGCATGCCGTCGAAAGCCGGTTCCGCCATGATTGGGCGCCGATGCAGCCCGCCGCGATCATGGACAGGGTGGCGCAACTGTCGGGTGGGCAGCCGCTGATGGTGTCGATCTCGGGCGGCAATCCGGCGATTCAGGATTTCGGCCCGGTGATCGCGCTGGGGCGCAAGGCGGGCTATGGTTTCGCCTGCGAGACGCAGGGTTCGGTCGCGCGGGACTGGTTCGCCGGTCTGGCGCTGCTGGTGCTGTCGCCGAAACCGCCTTCCAGCGGGCAGGCGACGGATTGGGCGGCCTTCGACGCCTGTCTCGCCGCCGCCGGGGATGCCCCGCGCGTGATGAAGATCGTGATCTTTGACGAGGCCGATCTGGAATGGGCGCGGGACGCGGCGGCGCGCTATCCCGGCCTGACGCTCTATCTGCAACCGGGCAATCCCGAGACCGATCCCGACAGGCCGGTCGATCCGCAGGGCCTTGCCGATCGGATGCTGTGGCTGGTCGAGGCGACGGTCGGGCGCGGCTGGCTGACCCCACGCATCCTGCCGCAACTGCATGTGCTGATCTGGGGCAATCGGCGCGGGGTGTAAGCCGATCCCTGCGCGATGCCCCCGATAACTGCCCTGTCATGGTGCGAAACGAGGCTGTAACGCCTCTCTGACCGGCATTCCTGCCGGGCAGAGAGGCATGATCTGCATCAATTTTCGGCAAGCCCGTCGCGTCATCAAATTTCTGTAAAATATTGGTATAACTTGAGAAATTAAATCTCTTTCTGCGCGGTGAACGGGGGTTGACACCGAAAATCCAATTAATTACGAACGGTCGTACGGAAATAAGGGATCCCATGGGGCGTAAACGAACGATCGACCGTGGCGCATTGATGAACGCCATCGAAGCCGTCGCCCGCAGAGAGGGTCTGGACGGGCTGAGCATCGATGCCGTCGCCAAAGAGGCCGGGATCAGCAAATCCAGCGTGCTTTACGATTGCGGCAGCAAATCCGCGCTGCTGGCCGAATTCACCCGCCACCAGCTTGAGGCTCATGGCAAGGGGTGCGAGGCCGCCCGCGCGCGCTATGCCGGGCAGCCAAATGCGTCCTTCCGGGCGATGATCGACGAATTCCGCACCGCCCCCACGGATGAGGAAATGTCGGTGGCGATGCTGATCTGCGCCGGTGTCGGCAAGGATGCCAATTGCCGCGAGGTCATGCGCGGCAAGATCGCCGAAGAGACCCGCCGCGTCATCGGCGAGGCCACCGACAAGCGCGAGGTTCTGCGCGCCCTGCTGTCGCTGCACGGTTTGGCGTTCCTCGAATATTTCGGATTCTATCATTTCGATGAAACCGTGCGGAACGAGTTGCTCGATGACCTGCTGGCCATCGCGGAAAAAGACCGTCCCGCGTCGGACGAAACCTGACAACCAATCACAGCCAGTCTGAAAGTATGAAAATGCCCCCCACGAGAAGGATCCTCGGCGCCGCGCCGTTGTTGCTGGCCAGCCTTATCGCGTTCAACACCCCGGTATTCGCGCAGGACATGCCCCCGGCTGCGGTCAGCGTGCAGGTCATGCGCGGTCAGCCACTGCCCATCGTCAACGAATTGCCCGGCCGCGTCGCCGCGACCCGCACCGCCGAGGTGCGCCCGCGTGTCGGCGGCATCGTCGTGTCGCGCGTGTTCGAACAGGGCAGCTTTATCGAGGAGGGCGATGTGCTGTATCAGATCGACCCGGCGACATTTCAGGTCCGCGTCGCCAGCGCCGAGGCGACGCTGGCGCGCGCCAAGGCCGCCCAGCTGAACGCCACCGACCAGTTGCGCCGGGTCGAGGCGCTGCGCGAACGCCGCGTGACTGCCGGGGTTGAACTGGACAACGCCACCACGACGCTGGTGCAGGCCGATGCCGATGTCGCCATTGCCGAGGCCGCGCTGCAAGAGGCTCAGCTGAATCTGGGCTATACCGATGTCACCGCGCCGATCAGCGGCATCGTCGGGCGCGCGCTGGTGACCGAGGGCGCGCTGGTCAATGCCCAGACCGATATCATGGCGACGATCCAGCAGCTTGACCCGGTCTATGTGGACTTTACCCAGTCCTCGTCCGAGATGTTCGCGCTGCGCCGCGCCCGCGAGGCGGGGCAGCTGAACATGGTTTCGGACGACGAGGCATGGGTGCGGCTGTTCTTTGACGATGGCAGCGAATACCAACATCCCGGCAAGCTGCTGTTTTCCGAGGCCAGCGTGGACAGCAGCACCGGCCAGATCACCCTGCGGGCCGAGTTTCCGAACCCCGAGGGCGACCTGCTGCCGGGTCTTTATGTCCGCGTCCGGATCGAGCAGGGGGTGCGTGACAACGCCCTGACCATCCCGCAGATGGCGGTTCAGCGCGACCAGTCGGGCCAGTCCTATGTCTATGTGATGCAATCCGAGGATACGGTCGCGCGGCGCGATGTGTCGCTGGGTCGGACCAGCGGCAACCGCTGGCTGGTCGAGGACGGCTTGCAGGAAGGCGATCGCGTGGTCGTGGCCGGGGCGCAGAAGCTTTACCCCGATGCCAAGGTCGTGCCCGAGGTGGTCGAGGCCACCGAAGAAGGCGCAGAAGAAATCGCCGAAGAACCGGTCAACCCGCAAGATGCCGCCACCGCGCCGCAAGCGGCAGAGTGAGGCAGGCAGATGGCACAATTCTTCATCCATCGCCCGGTTCTGGCCTGGGTCATCTCGATCTTTATCGTGATCGCGGGGCTGATCGCGCTGCCGATCATTCCGGTGGCGCAATATCCGCAGGTCGCGCCGCCGCAGATCTCGATCTATGCCAACTATACCGGGGCTTCGCCGAATGAGATCTATCAGTCGGTCTCGCAGCCCATCGAAGAGGAACTGAACGGCGTCGAGGGGCTGGATTATTTCGAATCCACCTCGGCCTCGTCCGGTTTCGTGCAGATCACCGCGACATTCGCGCCGGGCACCGATATCGCCCGCGCGCAGGTCGATGTGCAGAACGCCGTGTCCCGGGTCGAACCCGTTCTGCCGCAATCGGTCGTGGATATGGGTATCACCGTACAAGAGGCCGGCGCGGGCTTTCTGATGATGGTCGCGCTGGTGTCGGACGACGGCAGCATGGATGCCACCGGACTGGGCGACTATCTGAACCGCAACGTCGCGGGTGAATTGCGCCGGATCGAGGGCGTCGGGCGTGCGCAGGTCTTTGCCTCGGAACGCGCGATGCGCATCTGGGTCGATCCCGACAAGATGACGGGTCTGAACCTGGCCTCGTCCGATGTCGTGAACGCGGTCCGGGCGCAGAACGCGCAGGTCTCGGCCGGTCAGATCGGTGCCGACCCCAACCCGTTTGGCCAGCAACTGACCGCCACCGTGCTGATCAAGGGCCAGCTGAACGAACTGGAAGAGTTCGAGAATATCGTGCTGCGCGCCAATCCCGACGGCTCGACCGTGCGGCTGAAGGATGTGGCGACGCTGGAGATCGGGGCCGAGGACTATATGTTCAGCTCGAAGCTGAACAACCAGCCTGCCGCCGCGCTGGGGGTGCAGCTTTCGACCACCGGCAACGCGCTGAACACATCCGGTCTGGTGCGCGACAAGATGGAGGAACTGTCGCAGTTCTTCCCCGAGGGCGTCAGCTATGTGATCCCCTATGACACGACGCCTTTCGTTCAGGCCTCGATCGAGAAGGTGGTGCATACGCTGCTGGAGGCCATCGCGCTGGTTTTCATCGTGATGTTCATCTTCCTGCAGAACTTCCGCTATACGATCATTCCGATCATCGTCGTGCCGATCGCGCTGATGGGCACGGTGGGGGTGATGCTGGCGGCGGGGTTCTCGATCAACGTGCTGACGATGTTCGCGATGGTGCTGGCCATCGGGATTCTGGTCGATGACGCCATCGTGGTGATCGAGAACGTCGAACGGATCATGGCGCAGGAAGGGTTGCCGCCGAAAGAGGCCACCCAGAAGGCCATGGGCCAGATCAGCGGCGCCATCGTCGGCATCACGCTGGTTCTGGCGGCGGTGTTCATCCCGATGGCGTTCTTCCCCGGATCGTCGGGCATCATCTATCGCCAGTTCGCGCTGACCATGGTTGTGTCGATCATGTTCTCGGCCTTCCTTGCGCTGACGCTGACCCCGGCGCTGTGCGCGTCCTTCCTGAAACCGATCAAGGGCCATCACGAAAAGAAGGGCTTTTTCGGCTGGTTCAACCGCAGGTTCGACGCCATGACCGCAAGCTATGGCCGCGCCGTCGCCATCGCGGTGCGCCGTGTGGCTGTGGTCATGCTGGTCTATGTGGTGATCGTGGCCGGGACCTTCATGGGCTTTTCCAGCCTGCCAAGCGGCTTTCTGCCCAATGAGGATCAGGGCTTCATCATCGCCGATATCCAGACCCCGCCGACCGCCAGCTCCAGGCGGACAGACGAGACCATCGCCACCGCGACCGATATGTTCCTGGAAAACGACGCGGTTCAGAATGCCGTCGGTATTCAGGGTTTCAGCTTTTCGGGGCAGGGGCCGAATGCGGGGCTGATGTTCATCACCTTCAAGGACTGGGCCGAGCGTGATGTCAGCGCGCAGGACATCGCCAATGATGCCAACATGAAGATGTTCGGCTATCAGGATGCGCAGTTCTTTGCGCTGTCGCCGCCGCCGATCCCCGGCTTCGGCACCTCGGGCGGCTTTGCCTTCCGGCTGCAGGACCGTGGCGGTCTGGGTCAGGATGCGTTGCAGGCCGCGGCCAATCAGCTGATGGCCAGCGCGCAGGAAACCGGCCGTGTCACCGGCCTGCGGATCGAGGGGCTGCCACCCGCCGCGCAGGTCTTTGTCACCATCGACCGCGAAAAGGCCAATGCCTTCGGGGTGGCCTTCGCCGATATCTCGACCACGATCTCGCAATATCTGGGATCGGCCTATATCAACGACTTCCCCAATGCCGGCAAGATGCAGCGGGTGACCATGCAGGCGCAGGACGGATCGCGCATGCAGGCCGAGGATATTCTGGATCTGACCGTGCGCAACTCGCATGGCGGCATGGTCCCGTTCTCGTCCTTCGCAACGATGACATGGGAACAGGGGCCGTCGCTGGTCGTGGGCTATAACGGCTATCCGGCGCTGCGTATTGCCGGGCAGGCGGTCGAGGGCGTCAGCTCGGGCGATGCCATGGCCGAGATGGAGCGTCTGGCGCAGGAACTGCCAGAGGGCTTCGGCTATGAATGGACCGGCCAGTCGCTGGAGGAACTGCAATCGGGCAACCAGTCCACGATGCTGTTCGCGATGAGCGTGCTGTTCATCTTCCTGCTGCTGTCGGGCCTTTATGAAAGCTGGTCGATCCCGCTGTCGGTGATGCTGGTGGTGCCCTTGGGCATCCTTGGCTGCGTGCTGGCGGTGATGCTGCGCGACATGCCCAACGACATCTATTTCAAGGTGGGGCTGATCGCGATCATGGGGCTGTCGGCGAAGAACGCGATCCTGATCGTGGAATTCGCCAAGGACCTGCGCGAGGAAGGCCAGACCCTGATCGAGGCTGCCGTCAACGCCGCCCGCCTGCGCTTCCGCCCGATCCTGATGACCTCGCTGGCCTTCACGCTTGGCGTGGTGCCGCTGGCGATCGCCACGGGGCCTTCGGCGGCCAGCCAGAACGCGATCGGGACCGGGGTGATCGGCGGTATGATCGCGGCGACCGTTCTGGCGATCTTCTTCGTGCCGGTGTTTTTCGTCTTTGTGATCGGCCTTTTCAGCCGCTTGAAAGGTGGCGCCAAGGCGCGCCCCGAAACGGCAGGGTGATTTTGTTGCCCATCATGCCCTGCCAGCGTGGGCGGGATCGCTCCGGTCCCGCCCGCGCCTTTCCAAGAAACCTTTTGAGGCAGGCCAAGACCCGCCCGGAACATGAAACTGGACCCCGATGACACGAACACTTACCCTTTCGCGGCGCGCGATCCTTGGCGGCTTTGCCTCGACGCTGGCGCTGTCGGCCTGCAGTCAGATCAGCTATACCGCGCCCGAACCCGACCTGCCGGAACGTTTTGCCTCGGATTCGCCTGCAAGACGGGCGGGGGCGAATGCCTGGTGGGCATCGTTTCAGGACCGCAATCTTGACAGCCTGATCTCGGCCGGTCTGGCGCGCAATCTGGATGTGCAGCAGGCGGTGGCCTCGGTCCGGGCGGCGCAGGCCAATGCGCGGCTGGTCGGCGCCAATGACCTGCCGCAGGTCGGGCTGGACGGCGCGGCCAATCGCGGCGAAAGCTCTGGTTCCGGCGTGATCACGGAAACCACTTCGGTCACGCTGGGGGTGTCCTGGCTGGTCGATCTGTTCGGTGCCAATCAGGCGGCACGGCAAGGCGCTGCGGCCTCGCTGGATGCGGCCTATCTCTCGACCGAGGTGGCGCGGCTGACCGTGGCCAGTGCCATTGCCTCGGCCTATGTCGATCTGCGCTATTATCAGGAATCGCTGGCGCTGACGCAGCAAAGTCTGGAAAGCCGCCGCCGCTCGCTGCAAATGACCCGCGATCAGGACGAACTGGGCGGGGCCACCCGGCTGGACGTGTTGCAAGCCGAACAGCTTGTGACGCAGGCCGAGGCCGCGCTGCCCGCGATGGAGGTGGGCTTCGAGCAGGCGGCGAACCGTCTGGCCACCCTGACCGCCGGCAATACCGCGCAGATCCGCTCGTCCCTGTCGCGCGGCACCGGCCAGCCCCGCGCGCGGTATCGCGCCAGCGTGGGCGTGCCTGCCGATGTGGTCCGGGTGCGTCCCGATGTGCGCGTGGCCGAACGCGAACTGGCCGCCGCCATGGCACGGGTGGGCGAGGCCCGCGCCGCCTTCTATCCGCAACTGACGCTGAGCGGTTCGGTCACGCCGACCAATATCAGCGGCGGTGGCAGCATGAAGACCTGGGGCTTTGGCCCGCAGCTTTCGGTGCCGCTGTTCACCGGCGGCGCCAACGAGGCGCGGCTGTCCGCCGCCGAGGCCGAGGCCGAACGCGCCCGTCTGGCATGGCAGGCCTCGGTTCTGAATGCCGTCGAAGAGGTCGAGAACGCGCTGTCGGGTTATAACCGCGATGCCCGCGCCGTCGCCGCCAACAGCCGTCTTGTGGACAACTCGCGCGAGACCGTGAACCTCACGCGGCTGTCCTATGAACTGGGCGAGGATGGTTTCTTCCCGGTGCTGGACGCCGAACGCAGCCTGTTGACGGCGCGGCAGGAACTGGCAAATGCTGTGCGCCAGCAAGCATTGAATTTCATCGCGCTCAGCGCGGCATCGGCGGGTGGCGTCGGTGTTCCGGCGCAATCCTGAAGGGGCTGAATGCGGACGGCGGCAGCAAGCCTGATGATCTGTATGGCCGTGCTGGGCGCTTGTTCGGCGCGGCCCGGGCCCGACATTCTGGCGCCGGCGGCCAATATGCTGTCGCCGGATGCCGAAACCCGTGTGGTGCGGATCCTGACTGTCACCACCCGCGACCGGCTGGCGGACCGGCCCCATGCTTTCGGGGCCGGGCGGGCGGCGCAGCCGGGCTATGCCAGCTTTGACATCTCGATCCCGCCGGGCCATCAGCCGGGCCAGATCGAATGGCCGGATGGCGCGCCCGACCGGCTGACCGATTTCGTCACCCTGCGCCAGACGGTCATGGGTGAGGCCGCCTTTCTGGATGCCGCCGCCGGATCACGGGTGACGGTCTTCGTTCACGGCTTCAACCACAGCTTTCAAGAGGCGCTGTTCCGTCTGGCCCAGATGAACGCGGATACGCACAGGGATGACACGTCGGTGCTGTTTTCATGGCCGTCCGAGGGCCGGGTCAGCGCCTATCTGGCCGACCGCGACAGCGTGGACTATTCGCGTCAGGCGCTGGTCGATCTGCTGACCGGGCTGGCAGGCCGGGCACCTCCGGGCCAGCGCGTGACGGTTTTCGCCCACAGCATGGGCGGCCGCCTGACGATGGAGGCGCTGCGCCAGTTGCGCCTGACCGGGCGCGACGATGTGCTGGACCGGCTGAACGTCGTGCTGGCCGCGCCCGATATCGATCTGGACGTGTTTCGCGAACAGGCGGTCGCCATCGGCCCGATGCAAGAGCCGGTGACGGTTCTGGTCGCCTCGGATGACAGGGCGCTGGCGCTGTCCAGCTATCTGTCGGCGGGGCATGGCCGGGCGGGCACGATGGATGTCAGCGATCCGCGTCTGGTCCAGGCGGTCGAGCAGGCGGGCATGCGCATCGTCGATATTTCCAGCGTACAAACCGACGGCATCGCCCACAGCCGCTATGTCGATCTGATGGCGATCTATCCGGCGCTGCAAAGGTCGGGGGCGGTGACCGATGACGGCCTTGGCCTGCGGCGCAGCGGAGCCTTCGTCTTCGACGCGGTCGGCATGACCTTCCAGAGACTGGGCGGCATTCTGGCAGACTGACGATCCGGGTTGCCGCGCTGCGATTTCGTATGGCGACGACGACATCGCCAATGCGCATATGATCAAAATTGCTCTGAAGTCCGGCTCCTGCCGATATATTCGCAGGGTGTGCGGGCCAGACCGGATTCGCCGTCGGTACGGGGCCCATGGCTGGCGAGGGTCGTGAGGCTACCGGCGAAGTTACCGGCGGCGCTGACGTGTTCGCAGCTGATCGCGATTGCCGCAATGAAACCATTTTCCGATCCGCTTCACCTTCGCTGATCGTGTGATTCATCCGCCCGACCTGGTCGTTTGTCAGCCTGTGCTCAATCCCATGCGCGCGCCATACCCGGTCGGGCGATGGGGCGGGCGTGCCGGGAAAAGGCATCGTTCCAACCTGATGTTGCCTGCACGGGCGACAGGGAACATTGGGACCGTTGAACTGTTAGGTGAGAAGCCCGGTTCAAGGATCCCGAACGCATGACAGATCGAGTTTCCCGTTTCATCCGCCCATCCGCAGCTGGACGCACATCAGATCGCGGACCGAACGGGGCCACCTTCCTGCGCGGATTTCAGGCCGGGACCACGAAACTTCGAGGCGCGGGACAGCAGGCTGCATATTCCGGCACAGGCGCGGTCCTCATGCTTTCGCTTAACTTACCGTTCCAAAGCTGAGATCATCCGGAGAAGGAGGGACGGCAAGCTGGGGTGATCTCTGACCCGGCAGAGTTTGTCGAAAAGGAAATGGCGCAATGATCCTTGGAGAGACCGGCACGAACATTCCATATTGCGGGGCGGCACCAGTGCCTGCGGCGATCTGGTCCAGCTGGAACCTCGATCCGGTGCTGATAGCCGTTTTGGCGGCTGGATTGCTGGCGGGGGTGAAACATGCGACGCGACCGGGGCTTTTCGCCTTTGGCTGGGTGGTTCTGGCGCTTGCTTTCGTCTCGCCCCTTTGTGCCTTGACCACTGCGCTTTTCAGTGCCCGCACGATACATCACCTTCTGATCGTCAGCCTTGCAATGCCGGTGCTGGCGCTTGCACTGCCATGGCGCAGCCTGCCCGCCCCGATCGCCCTCTGCGCCACCGCTTTTGCGCTGATCCTGTGGCATATCCCCAGCGTCTATTCGGCAGCGTGGAACAGCAGCTGGGTCTATTGGCTGATGCAGTTTGCCATGGCGTTGCCGGCCTGGGCCTTCTGGTCTCAGGTTCTGAACTGGCGCGGCCGCGACGCAGGCACATTTCTTGCGAATGCCCTGATGGTTGGTTTCTTTGCCGCTGTCATGGGGTTGATCGGTGCCGTGCTGACCTTTTCCACCCGGCTTCTCTATCCCGAGCATCTGGCCGGTCCGGTCGGCTGGGGAATGGAGCCGCTGGCCGATCAGCAGCTGGCCGGGCTGATCATGTGGGTTCCGGGTCTTTTGCCGCTGGCGATGATCGCGGCGTTCATGGCGCGGCGGGCATGGCAGCAGCAGGAACAGGCCGCATGATCGCGGCGCTGAAGTTCATCCATATTGCCGGGCTTGCCGGCTGGTGCGCCGCGCTGATCGCCTTGCCGCTGCTGATGCACGCCCATGGCCGGGCGGGAAATCAGCGGCAATATGCACGGTTCCGGCTGGTCACCCATATCGGCTATATCGGCTTTGCCACGCCCGCGGCCCTGATCACCATCATCGCGGGCACCGGCCTGATCTTTGCGGCGCAGGTGTTCACGCCGTGGCTGCTGGTGAAGCTTGCATTCGTTGCGGCCATGGTTCTGGTCCATGTCTGGTTCGGGCATATGATCCAGCGGTCCGGCGAGGAACTGCGCAGCCGCTGGCAAGGCGCACCGATTGCCGGTTTGCTGATCCTTCTACCGGTGATCGCGACCGTGCTGGGTCTGGTGCTGGTGAAACCCGATCTGGAACGGGTCAGGGATCTGATCCCCGATCAGTTCCTCTCGCCCCGGGGGGAATCGTCATGATCGGCCTGTGTTCCCAGCCCGTAATCAAAGACCAGCTTGCCGCCATGCCAGCCGGTCATCCCGGTCATCCCGGTGGCGAGAAGCGAGGTCAGGAACCCCCAGGGCAGCACAGCCGCCGCCGGATCGCCCCAGCGGATGCCCCAATTCGCCCCCAGCAGCGCCAGCAACATCACCGCAAGGATGAAATGCGTCCAGCTGGCGGCGCGGATGCGGATACCGGGCACGAGCAGCAGCTCTGCCGTCCCGGCAAGGCCGGCGAGGATGCCCATCAAGAACCCGACCCCCGCCGCCCAAAGCGCGACACGCGGCCAGAACGGATCGCCCGTCCACCAGTAAAACGCATCCGCTCCCAGCGTGCTGACGCAAAGCGCGATGGGAAAGGCCACCAGCATGGCATGGATCGGATGACCGGCGACGGCGATCCTCGATTCCGTCCGGTGGAAACTGCGGTGCTCGTGGATCGGGTCGCGAAGCCTGCGGCGTGGCCGCCTTGCCTTGGGAAATTGCATCTGACCTCCTGCTGCTTGGTCAGGAAACCGGCGGCGATGCTGATGGTTCCTTTGCTTGCCGGATGCGCGGGGCCACTTTCGACCCTGTCGCCGCAGGGACCGGCAGCCGCCGAGATCGCCGTTCTATGGTGGGCGATGCTGGCGGGGGCGATGCTGATTACAATCATGGTGCTGGCTTTGGTCTGGCGCGGCTTTGCGCGGGCCGAAGGCAATGCCCCCGGAGAAACCTTCTGGATCAAGGGGATGGGTCTTGGTTTTTCCTTCGCGGTGCTGATTGCGGTGGTCGGCGCCGGGATCTGGGTGGGCGAGCGCATCCAGCCCCGTCCGGGCGCGGATGTCATCCGGGTCGAGGCCATCGCACGTCAATGGGGCTGGCGCTTCCTTCAGCCGGGTCCCGACGGCACCATGATCGAGACCGAACGCCGCCTTTACATCCCCGCAGGGCAGCCGGTCGATGTGGTGATCCGCTCTGAGGATGTGATCCATGCCTTCTGGGTGCCGCAGCTTGCGGGCAAGATGGATGCCCTGCCGGGTCGCGACAATCTTCTGCGGATCGAGGCCTTCCTGCCGGGGCTCTATCACGGCACCTCTGCCGAGTTCTCGGGCATCGGCTATGCCGGGATGCGGTTCGAGGTGCTGGCCTATGACCCCGCGGATCCGCCCGCCTTCACCGACCCCGATTTCACGGATCCCGACGAAAGACCGCCCGAATGACGCCGCTTCAGCCCAATCCGCCGCAGTGCGCCCTGCATCTGCATCGCGAACTGGATCGGATCTGGGGCCGCCCCCGGGGCTTGCGCGGCGTTCTCGTCTCGGTCAACCACAGCGAGCTTGGCCTGCGCTTCATGGTCGCGGCCTTCATCTTCTTCGCCATCGCCGGATGCCTTGCCATGCTGATCCGCGCGCAGCTGGCGACCCCCGCCGGGGCCTTTCTGGATACCGCGCTTTATAACCAGTTCTTCACCATGCATGGCAGCCTGATGATGTTCCTGTTCGCCATTCCGATGCTGGAGGGGCTGGGAATGTATCTTCTGCCCAAGATGCTCGGGTCGCGGGATCTGGCCTTTCCGCGTCTCTCGGCGCTTGGCTGGTGGTGCTATCTGTTCGGCGGGCTGATCATTCTGTCCGCGCTGGTTGCGGGCATTGCCCCCGATGGCGGCTGGTTCATGTACACGCCTTTGTCGTCAAAGACCTACAGCCCGGGCGTCAATGCCGATGTCTGGCTGCTGGGCGTGACCTTCGTCGAGATTTCGGCACTTGCGGCGGCGATCGAGATCACCGTGACGATCCTCAGAATGCGCGCGCCGGGAATGAAGCTGACCGAAATGCCGCTTTTCGCCTGGTACATGCTGGGCACCAGCGCGATGATGCTGGTGGGCTTTCCGCCGCTGATCCTTGCCTCGGTGTTGCTGGAGATAGAGCGCGCCTTCAACTGGCCCTTTTTCGATGTGATGCGCGGCGGCGATCCCCTGCTGTGGCAGCATCTTTTCTGGCTGTTCGGCCATCCCGAGGTCTATATCATCTTTCTGCCCGCCGCCGGGGCGATCTCGACCATCCTGCCGGTGATGTGCCGGACGACGATCATGGGCTATGGCGCCATTGTCGCGGCCGTGCTGGGGCTGGTATTCCTGTCCTTCGGCCTCTGGGTGCATCACATGTTCACCGTGGGCATCCCGCATATGGCGCTGGCCTTCTTTTCGGCGGCCTCGGCGCTGGTTGCGGTGCCGACAGCGGTGCAGATCTTCGCCTGGATCGGGACCATGTGGCAGGGGCGGCCCCGGATGCGGCTGCCGATGCTGCATCTGATGGGGTTCTTTTCCACCTTCGTGATGGGAGGATTGACCGGGGTGATGCTTGCCATCGTGCCTTTCAACTGGCAGGCGCATGACACCGCCTTCGTCACCGCGCATCTGCATTATGTGCTGATCGGTGGGTTCGTCTTTCCGATGATGGCGGCGGCGGTTTACTGGATGCCGCTTTTTACCGGCAGGCAGGCGATCAAGGGTCTTGGTCCGATGGCCTTCTGGCTGATCCTGATCGGCTTTCACGGCACTTTCTTCATCATGCATCTGACCGGCCTGCTGGGAATGCCGCGCCGGATCGACGTCTATCCCGACAATCCCGAATGGATCTGGCCCAACCTTGTCAGCTCTTTCTTCGGTTTCGTCATGGCGGCGGGGTTCACGCTGTTCGCGCTGGATCTGCTGTTGCAACTTCTGTTCGGACCGAAGGCAGGGCGCGATCCCTGGCAGGCCGAAAGCCTTGAATGGGCGATGCCCATGCCCGCGCCCAGCTATAATATCGCTTCGCTGCCCTTGCCCGGGCAGGGCGCCCTGCAACTTGCGCGCGGCGAGGGGCTGTTGCCGGGCGCCCCCCGACAGCGACGCGAGACGCTGGTGGTCGATGCAATCAGTGGCGCCCCCCGCCATATCGCCATCCTGCCCGGTAACAGCGCGCTGCCAATTCTGACGGCGGCGGTGATTGCGGGCTTTGTCCTGCTGATGCTGGCGGGGCTTTATGCGCTGGCCCTATTTGGCCTGATCGCCATCGCCGCCATGCTGTGGCAATGGCACCGATTCATGGGCAGCGCGGTCGATGAGGGCATGGTATCCGTCGCGCCGAGGCTGAGCCTGCCGGTGAACCCCGGCGTTCAGGACGGCCTCGCACGGACCGGGTTGACCTGTCTGCTGATCGCGAATGGTACGCTGTTTGCCTGCTTCCTGTTTGCCATAGGCTTCCTGTCGGTGATCGCGCCCAACTGGCCCGCCCCTGAAAGCGGTCTTGCAACCATTCCCGTTGCCGCGCTTGCCGCCGTGCTGATCCTTGCGCTGATCGCGGCGTCCGGCCTTGCGCGGATCAGGCTTGCGGCGGGCGTGGTGGTGGCCCTGCCGGTGATCCTTCTGGGGCTGGGGGCAACCGGCGGTCTGGCCCTGCTGCTTGACGATCCGACCCGCCATGCGCGTGATGCGCTGCGGGCGGCGGGGCTGGGCTATGTCGCGCTGCATTGCGGGATTTCCGGCCTGCTGGCGCTTCTGTGCCTTGTGCAGCGCCGGGATGGCAGGATCGTACCGGGTCGTATCTCGGCCTGGCCGGTCTGGCGGATCTGGCAGGACTACACGCTGGCGACCGCACTGATCCTGACTCTGCTGATCGCAGCGCAAGAGGTGCTGACATGAGCTGGCCGCTGCGCGCCCTTCTGGGCCCCGCCTTCTGGGCTTTTGCCTTTTCGCTGATCTATGCCGCGCATGGTGCCGGCTGCGCATGGGACTGGCCCGCAAGGCCCGCGCCCTTGGGCGACCTGCATCATTTCACGCTGATCGCGCTGTGGCTGGTGTCGCTGGTGATCGCCGCCGGAATCCTCGGGCTTTCGCCGCGCCGTGATACCACCGGCGACAGGATCGCCCGTGCCGGCGGCTGGATCGGGCTGGTCGCCGTCGCGCTGACACTGTTCCCGGTCATGGGCCTGAGCACCTGCGGCGGATAGCAGATACGCCCGAAATTCCAGTCAGACGCATGACCCTGTGGGCGCGCGCCCGGACAGCTGACCTTACCGATCTTCAGGGCTCTCGGCCAATGGGCTCAGGGTGAACCGCCAGCATCGCGGATTGTTGCAGTCGGGCAGGGGTGGAACAGGTCGATGCGATAGGCGCCGTGGTCGCTGGTCCGGGGCTGGCCCAGAAATCCGGCCAGCAAGTCAACGGCACTGGCACCGTCCAGCGGCTCATCCGTGGGGCCGGTCCAGTTGACGGCGACGACAGGACCGCGCGAACGGGTCAGCAGCCAGTCGGCCAGTTCGCGGATCTCCTCCGGTGTCAGGAAATACAGCACCTCTGACAGCAGAACCAGATCGGGGCGGATGTCCGGCAGGCCCTGTGGCGCCGTGCCCTGAATCACGGTCACCTGCGCCATGTCCGCCAGTGTTGTCCGGGCCAGCCGGGCCGCTGCCGGAATGCACTCCATCACCGTAAGATGCCGGCAGCGCGGCGCCAGAAGGCGGGCCAGCGTGCCATTGCCGCAGCCGATTTCCAGCGCAAGCCGGAATGGCCCCTGACCGATGGCGGCAAGGGTCGTGTCGTATTTCCCGGCCTCATAGGCGCTGCTGCGATGATGCCAGGGATCGTCGCTGGCAGCATAAAGCCGCGACAGATGGTCAAGAACATCCTTACGGGGCAATGACGATCTCCGGGTGGGCAAGGAAATGCGCCTGCTGCCAGTCCTCCATGACGAAACCATCTGCATCGTCGTCGATCAGCGCGCTCATCTGGGTGCGGTGACAGGCCAGCGCCGCCGCCTTGGCCGCCCGCGCCGCGCCGGATGCGTGGATCAGCCGCGCAGGGGAGGTGCGATCCCTAAAACGGCCCCAGATCGGATAGAAGGCCAGCGCGATGTCGGGGCGCCGTGCCGCCAGATGCCGCGCAAGCTGCGCGACCCGCTCATGGTCGATATGCGGATCGCCGTCCCAGCTTGCCATGACCATCGCGCGATCCGGCACAAGTCCGGAGATTTCGCGGGCCGCGGCGTCGTCCGAGGGTGCGGCGCAATCGGGGTGGCCAAGCCAGTCGATCCGCGCCTGCGGGGCAAGGACCGCCACCGCGCGGGACAATTCGGCACGTCGTTCCTGCGCCAGCCGCTGCGCTGGCCACCGGCGCGAATTGGGATGTGACCTGGTGCCGTCGGTGACACAGATGATATGGCAATCGGCGCCACGTGATGCGGCGTCGAAGATCAGCGCCCCGCAGCCCAGAGTCTCATCATCGGGGTGGGGCGCCAGCACGACCAGAGGCCGGTCGCCCAGCAATTCCCCGACCGTGATCTGCGGCGCGTGGGTCAGTGCCTCCAGAAATCCGCTCATCCGATCCACCGCTGCCGCAGGTTGGGATCGGCAAGGATGCGGTCCGTCGATGCCAGCATCAGCCCGTCCGGGTTCGCCTGCCGCAGATAAAAGCTCAGATCGCGCCGGATCCGGTCCGCCGGATGAGCCGTCGCGAAAGACGCCGCGCCAAGCGCCTGATCCATCGCGTTCAGCAGCGAGACAGCCTCGGTGGCGGTGCGCAGCCGCGCGAGGATGGCGGTTTCGGCATCGCTGGCCACCGCATCCGGCCTTTCGACCGCGCGGGCAGCCTGTGCCAGCCACAGCCGGGCGGTTTCGCAGGCCAGGATCATTCTATGCAGCCGCATCGCCTGCAAGGGCGTATCCGCCTGCCCGCGTTCGTGCAACTGATCGGCGGTTATCGCCGTCAGCGCCCGCATCGCCCCCAGTTGCACCGCGGCATAGCGCCAGACCCCGCCATGAAAATGCGGCTCGACCAGATAGGCGTCGGGCGGGCCCAGCAGGGTTGCATCGGATAACGCCATCCCGTCCAGATCGCAGCGCCCCGAGGCGGTGGCCTTCATGCCCGACACCTGCCATTCCTGCGCAAACAGCCGCCCACGCAGCTGCGCGCGGCTGAACAGCAACAGGCGCAGACTGTCGCCCTGTTTCGCGGTGACGATGATCCGGTCCAGCACATCGGCGCCGCTGGCAAATTGCTTCTGGCCACGCAGGATACCGCCCTCGATCCGCGCCGGATCGCGCCCATCCGCGCCCCAGATGCCATAAAGAGCACCGCGGCGCAGATCACCAACCGGACCTCCGTGCAGGATGACCAGCTTGACGGCATTCACATGGCCCTCGAAAAGACGTCCCGCCGACAGGCTGGCGCGGCCGATGGTCTGCAAGGCGTCCAGCAGTTCCAGCGGGTTTTCGGGGTGATGGGCCAGCCGCGCAGACGCCACCAGCAGCCCGCTGTTGCGCAGGGCTGCGGCAAGGGTGGGACCGGACGGTCCGTCCTCGCCATCGGGCGGGGCATCTGCGATCAGGCGGGCTGCCCGTGCCGCGGGGTTCATGCCGCCCTGTCCCGTGCCGTCTGCATCCATCGCGCAAAATGCGTGCGAACCGTGGTGGCGACAAAATGGTTCAGTTCCGGCAGGTCCCGCTCCAGATCGCTTGCGCGCAGGCGGGTTCCGTATATCCGCGCCCGATCGGGAAAGCCCGGCGGGCGACCGGCCAAGGCCTCTGCCCACAAGCGACGCAGCGCCTCCAGTGGCAGCATCGCCTGATCCGCCAGAGGATCGCCGTCGCACATGCGCTGTCGCAGGCACTCGGCCATGCCGCCCTGCGCCCGACCGTGCAGCCGTGCGGAAACCCGAACGCGCATGTCGTCGGCATAGCGGATCCGCAGCCCGTGGGCCTCTGCCCGATGCACCAGCGCGCGATCTTCGCCGGCATCCACGCAGGGCAGCCCGCCGATGGCCCGATAGGCCTGTGCACGAATGGCCATCGAAGCCCCGGATTCCATGTAATGAGGACGTGCCGCCGATACCGCCTGCCGTCCCGCCATCTGATCGAGGCAATGGCGGATTTCATGCACAAGCGCAGCATAAGCGCCCTCTGCCCGCGTGATCCGCGCGCCCGAGGCTGTCGCCAGCACATGATCCACGCAGGCGGTAATGGCGCCGCAAACCAGATCGGCCCCCATGACCACCGCGCCCAGGGCCGTATTGATCCAGCCGGGATCCGGGACCGCATCGCCATCGGTGGTCATCAACAGGGCATCACCCCGCGCCGCCATATCCATCGCGACCCGCCTTGCGCGCCCCGCGCTGGACTGATGGTCCGGAAACGAGACCTCGCGCAACTCGATCCGCAACGACGGTTGTGCGAAACCCCGCGCAATGGCGCTTGTCCGGTCGCCACAGTCATTGGCCAGAACGACAGCCGTCACCGGCAAATGACAGCGCGAGGCGGCAACAGCCAGCGCGCCCAGCAGCCTGCCGATCCGCGCCGCCTCGTTCCGGACGGGTATGGCAATGACGATCTGATCGGGCGGCGGCTGTAGCGACTGACTGATCTGGGCAACGCAAGAACCGTTCATAAGAACCTCCGCCATCATTTACCCATAGTGAACGATGGCCCCGGATCTTTCGTTCCGCTAACAAACAGCAGCCAGCCGACCGATGCAGTCGCAGCACGTTGACAACGGCGGTGACGAAGCCCGCCCGACCCTGCCGCAGCCGAGGTGTCCTTTCATCTTTACGCTTGTTGCGCTTCCGGGCTTCTGGTGCCTGTTCCACCATGGCGGGCGGCGCGGCATAGCTTACCGTCAGGCGGGAATCGGTGCCGCACCCTGGGCGATGGTCACAGGGCCGCCGCTTCGTCCAGTGCTTCGCGGCAGGCTTCTTCATCACCGGCAGCCAGAGCCGCCCGCGCCCGCTCGATCGCGGCGTCACGATCGCCGGACGCATCCCCGGCCTGCTCGACTGCTGTCGGTGCGCCTTCCTGCTGCGCCTGGGCATCGTCGCCCGACATCGCCAGATCCGCACCGGTCTGCTCGTCATTGCCGCCTTCCTGGAATTCGGCAGGGGTGCCGTCGCGGGCAACGCCCTCACCAGCCTCCTCGTCGGACGCCGCCGCTTCAGAGCCGTCATTCACCGCGCCGCCGTCCTCCAGCGGTGCCAGCGAACCGTCCTTGGCGATTCCTTCGGTTTCGCCATCCGCCTGATTTTCCAGCGCCGCCAGATCCGCCGCGCAATCGGCACTGGCAAGACCTGCCGTCAGCGCCCAGATCGCACCCGCCGCCATCAGTTTCGTACCGGTCTTCATTTCGGCCTCCCATCAAATGTGCCCCGACCCCATGTCGGAACGGGCCAGAAACAAGCAGGCTGTCGAAATGTTCCTGTCAGCTATTGAGCAATGCGGCGGATTGGCCGGATACAGCGCGGCGGTCCGACCTGCTCATGTCCTCAGCCGCTTTCTAAGAAGCAGCCTCTTCCTTAGGGAAAGGTGCCAGTGTAAAGCCGAGAGCCTTGGCGCGCCGTTGAAGGTTCGACAGCACGCGTTGCCGGTGTCGCTCGTCGTAGGCTGTCGCCCCTGATCCTGGTAGGTCATATCGATGCCTCCTCAACTGCGGCCTTGGCATCACCAGGATATGGCTTTATAGAAACACCCAAGCTGTTGCCCGGCTGGCGGAACTGGTAGACGCAGCAGGTTTAGGTCCTGCCGCCGAAAGGCGTGGGGGTTCAAGTCCCTTGCCGGGCACCATTATCTTTTTAAATTCATGTAACTTCAATGGATTGCATGACCTTCGCCTTTCTCAGCCGGTAGCATCCAAGGACGTGGTTGAAAGTTGCGCCGCGGAGGTGTTGTAACCGGGGTGGCCGTCGAGGGCGTCGGTTTATGGTGGAGTTACCAGCTTTAACCACTGACCGAAGAGAACCCCGATGACCAAGGCCAACATGCCCGTGATCGAGCTGCTGCAACAGCATGACGAGGGAGATTTTCTGCGCGCCGTGACCGAGGCTGTGCTTCAGACGCTGATGGAGCATGATGTCGAGGGCAGGATTGGCGCTGGCCTCTAGGAATGCTGTGAGGGTCGACGGGCTTATTGCAACGGCTAACCGATGATCCAGAATGGCTATCCGAGAATTTACACCAGCTTGACGGACGCTGCCTCCCAGCACCCTACGACGGTTGCTGATCTCCCAGAACGAGGAGATCAGAACATGTCGAAACGCAGGAACCTTGACGCGGGCTTCAAGGCTTGTGTGGCGCTGGAAGCCGTGAAAGGCGAGCGCACCGTGTCGGAGCTGGCCGCAGAATACGGCTTGCATCCGACAATGATCCACTAGTGGAGAAGGCGCTGCTCGAAGGGGTGACGGACATCTTTGATCGCGGCGGGAAGAAGAAGGCCGAGGTCGATGAGGACACGGTGTGGTCGCTGCACGCCAGGATCGGAGAGCTGGCCGTGGGCAACGATTTTTTGTCGCGAAAGCTCAAACCTTGGACCGGCAAGTGTGGCGCGCGATGATCCTGACGCATATTCGCGACCAGCATCGGCTGAGCCCGGGCAGCTATGGCAGGCCGCGCATGACCGAGGACCGTAAGCGGTGAAAAGACCCCATGTTTCTATAAATCAATGACTTAGCGATACTGGCGTCATCTGATCAAAGGAGGTGACAATGCTGGACGGAGAGGTTCCGGAAGAAGTTGAAACGGTCTGGGGCTTTGCCGTCCCGACCATGCCCAACGGGCGTCGCAAATGGCCCGAGGCGCTCCGCGCCATGGCAGTCGAACGGATCGAGGCCGGTGCCAGCGTCCGCGAGATCGCCGAAGAAATCGGCGCGCACCAGTCCCTGGTGGCGGTATGGGTCAAGAACGCCAGACCCGGCGATGCCGAACCCACGTTTTTCGAGGTCCTGCCGCCAACATCGGCGAAACCTGGACGCAGCGCCAGATCCAACCCACCCGTGGCGGATGATGCAGCATCCTGCCGGGTCCGTCTCGGGGATGCGGATATTGCGATACCGCCTGGTTATCCCGCCGCTCATCTTACCGAGATCCTGCGTGCCGTGAGGGCCTCGGCATTGATTTCCCCTTCCGGCGACATTGTTGCAGAAGTCGTTTTCAGGACATAATGCCGCTTTTCCCGGCTGAGTTCATGCCACGCGTTCGATCTGGGCGGTGCCGAGGGCATTGAAGCGGTTCATCAGGGCCACGCGGATGTGGATCTCGGCTGTCTGACGGTCGGGGTCCCTCGAGGCGATCCGCTCGCCGAAGGATTTCAGGTTCCTCATCCGGGCCTCGACCCGGCTGCGGACTTGGTCGCCGGACCATCTTTTCCAAATCGTCCGGCCGAGACGCCGGGTTGCCCTCAGGATGTCGTTGCGGGCCAGGGCAGCGGGGCAATCTTCTTTCCAGAGGCGGCCATTTCTGCGGATGGGAATGATCCCTGTGCCACCGCGCGCGAGGATCGCCGAATGGCAACGGCGGGTGCCTTCGGCGCCATCACCGGTAACGGTGCCGATTTCCTCGTCTTCCGGGATCTGGTCCAGAAGATCAGGGAGAACGGGGCTGTCGCCCTCACGGCTGGAGGTGAATTCCACCGCCCGGATGTCGCCGGTCGCCGTGTCCATCGCCAGATGGACCTTGCGGTACTGGCGCCGGCGGTGGGTGCCATGCTTCCTCGCCAGCCACTCTCCGTCACCCAGGAACTTGATCCCGGTGCTATCCACCCGCAGGTTCAGAGCGCCCGGAGCCCGGCGCGACGAAAGCTGGACCGTGATTGTCTTCTGGCGGCGGCTGAGCGTGGAGAAGTCCGGGACCGGCCAGTCCAGACCAGCCATCTCAAGGATGCTGGCGACCAGTCCGGTCGTTTGCCGAAGCGGCAGGCCGAAGAGCACCTTCATCATCAGGCAGAACTGGATGGTGGCGTCGGAGAAGACCGGCGGACGTCCGGGCTTGCCTGCCTTCGGCGCAGGCCAGTCCATGTCCCGGTCCAGCCAGACGAGCAGAGATCCGCGCCGCTTCAGCGCGTCGTTATAGGATTGCCAGTTGGTCGTACCGTAGCGGGCAGGTTCGGGCTTGCTCATGGCAGGCTCTTAACCCACCAGATTCACGCCGTGAATCCCGGATGATGATCAGTTCTGCAACAACGCCGCCCCGATCTGATCGCATTGTTGCGGGCCGAGGCCGGAAAACCGGTGACGGATCACGATAGCCGCGCCATGCCCGCGATCCTCAAGACGCATCCGCACCGCGTCGCGCTGACCCGCATCGGGCGGGTCGAGGTGTTCCAGAAGATCGGCGGGCCGGATACCGGCGGGGTTTCGCCCGTCGGGCCGCATACCCACGTTCTGCCGCAGCTTTTGCGTGCTCGACGCAGCCATTCGGCCAATACGCCGATCCCTGAGGGGCTGGTTCCGGTGGCAGGATTGCATCCGGAAAGCCCGATCATGGACAGTCTTGGCGCGGATCGCGATTTCGACCGGGCGGCCTTCGATGCATTTCAGCACATGCTGGTGGCGTGGGGTGACCCGGCCCGCCACAATCTGAAAGCCGAAATCTGGTATATGCTGGCGGCGGGCGATCCGCCCGACCGGATCGACCCACCCACCGACCGCTTCGGTCGTGCGGCCCTGCGCGTGGCGCTGCGGCAGGCCGAACGCCGCGACGGCGCGTCGGACCTGCTGTTACGCTGGCGCGCAGCCTTCGACCGCGAGTCCAACCAGTCCGAGGATGCGGACACGCCGGGCCATTAACCCTCCTCGAAGCGGAAGATCGCGAGGCTGCGTTCGCGTTCGTTCACGGCCAGTTTGCGGTTGATCGGGGCATGGGCACGGGCGGGGCAGTTCTGCCGCTCGCACAGATAGCAGTTCAGCCCGATATCGACGGGCTTGCTGCGGTCGAGGTCGATGCCGTCGGCATAGATCAGGCGCGGCGCATAGGCCACGTCGCAGCCCAGACCGATGGCCAGCCGTTGCGAGGGGGCGCCGTGGCTGCCACCCGCCCGGCTGACCGTGCGCGCGATCGAGAAATAGCTGGCTCCTTCCGGCATTCGGATCACCTGGGTCTGGACCTGATCGGGGGTCTCGAAGGCGGAATGGATGTTCCATAGCGGACAGGTGCCGCCAAAGCGCGAAAACGGAAAGCGCCCGGCGCTGAAACGTTTCGAGATATTCCCGGCCCGGTCCACACGCACGAAGAAGAAGGGGATGCCGCGCGCCTGCGGGCGTTGCAGCGTGGACATGCGATGGGCGGTCTGCTCGAAACTGGTGCCGAAACGGTGGCTGAGCAGTTCGACATCATAGCGGGTGCTTTCGCAGGCGGCCAGAAAGCGGCCATAGGGCATCAGCAGGGCTGCGGCGAAATAATTCGCCAGGCTGACCCGCATCAGGCTGACCGCTGCCGGATCGGGCAGCGCCGCGCCCGCGACCAGTGCGGCGATGATGTCCTCGGCCTCCAGCCGCGCCAGCAGAACGCCGATCTGGAAGCGCCGGCTGGACTGACCCAGCAGTTCCGACAGCAAGAGCTCCTTGCGGTGCTGGTCGAACCGGCGCAACTGATCGCCCATCACCGGGGCAGGCAGGATGCGGACATGAATGCCATGTGCGCCCAGCCGGGCGCTGAGCGCGACATGGGGTTCGTTGCGGTGCAGGGCCAGTTCCTCGGCCAGCGCCTCGGCGGCGCGGTCCAGCGGATCGACATGGTTGCCGCGGGCATAGAACCATGCGCGCACCTGCTCGACCGGGCGCGTGGTTTCGGCCAGCGCCTCGACCTTGTCGCGGTCGGTCATCGGGTTGGCGTCGGCCTGCGGCATCACCAGCGCCTCGCGGTAACGGTCATGCAGCCGCACGAACGCCGCCGCGATTCGCGGTGACGATTGCAGCACGGCCTCTATCTCGGCGCGCGGCAGACTGCCTGTCTCCAGCGCCGGGTCCTTCAGCGCCGAGGCGAAATCCGCCGCCAGCTGCGCATCCGCCGAGGGCGCAAGCTCGGTGATGTTCAGGTCATAGACTTCGGCCAGCCGCATCAGCAGCCGGGCCGAGGCCGGGCGCTGATCGGCCTCGATCAGGGTGATATAGCTGGCCGAGACACCCAGTTCCGCCGCCATCTGTGCCTGCGTCAGCCCCAGCGATTGCCGCAAGACCCGCAGCCGCTGGCCGATGATCAGTTTCTCTGTGCGCGCTGCCATCCCGTTCGCCTCTTGTAACAAAAATTACAATATATGTCGGGGTTGTCTGACATGAATGACAATAAAACCCCTTTGTTCAAACGATATGCTGCATCTGCGGCATAACATTACTAACCTGACATTACACGGAATCACCGGAGCCCACCATGCCCCTCGATCATTCTGCCATCACCATTCCGCCGCCCGTCATCCTGCGCGATGCACCCGGCGCCGATCATGTCCTGACCACCGAAGCACTGACCTTCGTGGCCACGCTTCAGGCGCGCTTCGGCCTGCGCCTTCATGCGCTGATGGTCGCCCGGCAGCGCCGTCAGGAGCGCATCGACCGGGGCGAGTTGCCCGATTACCTGCCCGAGACGAAAGAAATCCGGCAAGGCATCTGGCAAGCCGCCCCGGTGCCCGAGGCGCTGGCCGATCGCCGGGTCGAGATCACCGGCCCCGTGGATCGCAAGATGATGATCAACGCGCTGAACTCGGGCGCGAAAGTCTTCATGGCCGATTTCGAGGATGCGACCTCGCCCGGTTTCGCCAATATCATCGCGGGCCATGCGAACATGCTGGATTACCGCGACGGCACGCTGCAACATGACGATCCGAAGACCGGCAAGTCCTATCGCATCGGCCTCGATCCCGCGTTGCTGATCGTTCGCCCGCGCGGACTGCATATGGCGGAATCGAATGTGCTGATCGGCGGCCAGCCGGTTTCGGCCGCGCTGTTCGATTTCGGGCTGAACATCTTTCACAATGGCCGCGCGCTGGCTGCTTCGGGACGCGGGCCGTTCTATTACCTGCCCAAGCTGGAAAGCCATCGCGAGGCGAAGTTCTGGAACGAGGTGTTCCTGTTCGCGCAGGACAAGATCGGTCTCGCCCCCGGCACGATCAAGGCCACGGTGCTGATCGAGACCCTGCCTGCCGCTTTCGAGATGGATGAGATCATCTGGGAACTGCGCGACCATATCGCCGGGCTGAACTGTGGCCGGTGGGATTATATCTTCAGCTATATCAAGACGCTGCGCAATCACGGCGCCTATGTTCTGCCCGACCGGGCAGAGGTCACGATGGACCGCGCCTTTCTGGCGACCTATGCTGCGCGGCTGGTCAAGGTGTGTCACCGCCGGGGCATCCATGCGATGGGCGGCATGGCCGCCGCGATCCCGGTGAAGGGCGATCCCGCCGCCAACGAGGCCGCATTCGCGAAGGTGCGCGAGGACAAGCGGCGCGAGGTCGAACTGGGCCATGACGGCACCTGGGTTGCCCATCCCGATCTGGTGCCGGTCGCGCGCGAGGTCTTCGATGCGGCCATGCCGGGGCTGAACCAGATCCGCCGCCAGCGTCAGGATTACCGGATCGAGCCCGCCAAGCTGTTGGCCCCGCATCAAGGTCAGGTGACCGAGGCCGGTATCCGCACCAATATCTCGGTCGCCATCGAATATCTGGCGCAATGGCTGCAAGGCCGCGGCGCGGTGCCGATCAGCAACCTGATGGAGGATGCCGCCACCGCCGAGATCAGCCGCGCGCAGCTGTGGCAATGGCGCCGGCACAATGCGCCGGTGGTGCTGGCCGATGGCGGCGAGGGCCGGCTGACGGACGAATGGTTCGGGCAGCTGGTGCAGGAGGAAATCCTCCGCATCCTCGGACGCCTTGGCCCGAACGGTTTTCATCGCGGCCATTACGCCAGTGCCGCGCGGATCGTGCAGGAGGCGGTCACGGCCGACGTGCTGCCCGACTTCATCACCACCCCGGCCAGTCGTGTCCTGAACGCATTGGACTGAACCCCATGGACATCATTCGCACGCTTTCCCCCTTCGGCGGGCCGATCCCCGGGGACTGCTCTCCGGACAATACCCCGTCGCAATCCGAACCCGTCAAAACCAGAACCGACCATGTTGAAAGGAAACAATATGAAGAACCGAAAGACTTTTTCGGAAATCCGTGCCGAGCTCCTGTCGCGCTACCCCTCCGGGAATACGCCGGGTGGCGTTACGGTCGATGACATCGTGCAACTGCGGTTGCAAAGCACCTATGACACGCATCTGGACATCGCCCGCGACATGGCAACGGTGATGCGCGCCGACATGGCCGCCTATGATGCCGATACCTCGAAATTCACGCAAAGCCTTGGCTGCTGGTCGGGCTTTCACGCCCAGCAGATGATCAAATCGGTCAAGCGCCTGCGCGGCACGGCCAGGGGCACCTATGTCTATCTGTCGGGCTGGATGGTTGCCGGCCTGCGCAACCGCTGGGGTCATCTGCCCGACCAGTCGATGCACGAAAAGACCGCCGTGGCCGATCTGATCAACGAGATCTATGTCTCGCTGCGGCAGGCCGACGAGGTGGCGCTGAACGACCTGTTCAAGGCGCTGAAAGAGGCCGGTACGGATGCGGAACGCCAGCGTGCCATCGCGGCGATCGACGGTTTCGAATCCCATGTCGTGCCGATCATCGCCGATATCGACGCGGGCTTTGGCAACGAACATGCCACCTATCTGCTGGCCAAGGAACTGATCAAGGCCGGCGCCTGCGCGCTGCAGATCGAGAACCAGGTGTCCGACGCCAAGCAATGCGGCCATCAGGACGGCAAGGTCACCGTCCCGCGCGAGGATTTCATCGAAAAGCTGCGCGCCTGCCGTCTGGCCTTCGAGGAGCTGGGTGTCGATGACGGCGTGATCGTGGCGCGCACCGACAGTCTTGGCGCCGGTCTGACCCAGAAGGTGCCGGTCAGCCAGCGCCCCGGCGATCATGCCGCCGAGTATCTCAAATGGCTGAAAACCGCGCCGATCTCTGACGCCAATCCGATCCGTGAGGGCGAGCTGGCCATCTGGCAGGGTGGCGAATTCGTCAAGCCTGCCCGCCTGCCCAACGGGCTGTTTCCGTTCCGCGAAGGTACCGGCCGCGCCCGCGTGATCGAGGACTGCATCGCCAGCCTGCGCGACGGCGGCGCGGACCTGCTGTGGATCGAGACCGACACGCCCAATGTCGACGAAATCGCCGGAATGGTCGCCGAGATCCGCAAGGAAGTGCCGGATGCCAAGCTGACCTATAACAACTCGCCCAGCTTCAACTGGACGCTGAACCTGCGCAAACAGGTCCGCGCGCAGTGGATCAAGGAAGGCCGGATCAACGAGGCCGACTATCCCGACGGCGTTGAGCTGATGAAGGCCGATTACGACGACACCGATCTGGGCCACGAGGCCGACACGCGTCTGCAACGCTTCCAGACTGACATCTCGGCGCGGGCGGGCGTGTTCCACAACCTGATCACCCTGCCGACCTTCCACCTGACCGCGAAATCGGTGGATGAGCTGTCGCACGGCTATTTCGGCGAGCAGAAGATGCTGGCTTATGTCAAGACCGTGCAGCGCGAGGAAATCCGTCGCGGCATCAGCGCGGTCCGGCACCAGCACGAAGTCGGCTCGGACCTTGGCGACACGTTCAAGGAAATGGTCGCGGGCGAGCGCGCGCTGAAAGCGGGCGGACACGCGAACACCATGAACCAGTTCGCCGCCGAATAAACCCGGATCCGGTCGGCGGCCTTCTGGCGTTGGACCCGCCGCCCGGTGCGCCGCCCCGAAAGGGGCGGCGCTTTGCCCCTGCATCCGCGACTTGCCACCAACACCGTCAGGCGCTAGGGGAAGGGTGTCGGTTTCCGCAAGGAATTGAAAGGGAATCCGCCGGGGTGTTTCACGTCCCGAACCGGAACTGCCCCCGCAACTGTAGGCGGTGAGCCCGGCTCGGAATATGCCACTGGACCCAGGGTCCGGGAAGGTCGAGCCAGCTGTGACCCGTCAGTCAGGAGACCTGCCGGCGACGTTTGACCAATCCGAGCGGGTCGGCTCGGGAGGGGATTGTGTTCGGTGCCCCTGTATGCCCGACCGCAACCCGCCTGTTCGGCCTGCCCATAATGCAGCGGAAGGAAGCATTATGCTCAGGTTTACCACGGCGATTGTCGCCACATTTACGCTGGCGCCGATGGCGTTCGCGGCCACCGAATACCCGTTGACCCTGACAAGCTGCGGTCACGAGGTCAGCTTTGACAAAGCGCCCGAAAGCGTCGTCAGCGTCGGCCAGAGCACGACCGAGATCCTGTATATGCTGGGCCTTGCCGACAAGGTCGCGGGGACGGCGCTGTGGATCAATCCGGTCTTGCCGGAATTCGAGGAGGTCGATGCCGGGGTCGAGCGTCTTTCGGACAATGCCCCCAGTTTTGAAAGCGTGCTGGAAAAACGGCCCGGGCTGGTCGTCACCGCCTATGAATGGATGATCGGCCCGCAAGGCGCGGTCGGCACACGCGAGATGTTCGACGACGCGCAGATCCCCAGCTGGATCATGCCCGCCGAATGCGTCGGCAAGGACAATACCCAAAGCATGGATGGCGAACGCACGGTCATGTTCGACACCGCATTGCTCTATCAGGGCATCGAGGAACTGGCGGCGATCTTCGACGTGCAGGATCGTGGCGAGGAACTGATCGCCGACCTGAAGGCGCGCGAGGCGGCAGCGGTCGAACAGGCGCAGGCGCTGAACCTGCCCGAGGACGTGTCGGGCGTGTTCTGGTATTCCTCGGCCGATATCGGGATCGACCCCTATGTCGCCGGGGTGAATGCCGCGCCGGGCTGGATGCTGTCCAAGCTGGGGGTGCAGAACGTCATCACCTCGCAGGAGGAATGGCCGACCGTGGGCTGGGAAACCATCGCCCGCGCCAACCCGACCTTCATCGTCGCGGCCGAGATGAACCGCCGTCGCTTTCCCGCCGACGATATCGAGGTCAAGCGTGAATTCCTGACCGGCGATCCCGTCACCAGCGAAATGGATGCGGTGCAGAACGACCGCATCCTGACGATGGAAGCGAATGCCATGGACCCCTCGGTCCGTTCGATCTTTGCGCTTGAGGCGCTGTCGGATTCGCTGGCCGGGTTCGGTCTGACGCAATGAACCAACGCGCCGCGACTCGTGGTATGGGCTGGCTGTGGCTGTCCCCACTGGTGCTGGCCGCGGCGCTGCTGTTCGGCACGGCGGTCGGCGAGACGCGTATCCCGCTGGCCACCGTGATCGAGGTCATGGCGGTCAAGGCCGGTCTGTCCTCGCAGGTGCTGGACCCGATCGACGCCAGCGTGATCTGGCATTACAGGCTGTCGCGTGCCGTGGTCGCGGCCTGCGGCGGGGCCAGTCTGGCGCTGTCGGGGCTGATCCTTCAGGCGCTGCTGCGCAACCCGCTGGCCGAGCCCTATCTGCTGGGGATCTCGGCCGGGGCCTCGACCGGGGCGGTCATCATTGCGGTGGCGGGCGTCGGTGGCGGGCTGGTCAGCATGTCCGCCGGAGCCTTTGCGGGCGCGTTGACCGCCTTCGCGCTCGTCGCGGGCCTGGCGCGGGTCGCAGGTGGCGGGACAGGCCTGCGAGGGGCCGGGGTCATCATCCTGGCAGGCATCGCCGGATCGCAGATGTTCAACGCCCTGACCGCGCTGATCATCGCGCAATCGGCCAGCGCCGAACAGGCGCGGGGCATCATGTTCTGGCTGCTGGGCAACCTTTCTGGTGTGCGCTGGCCCGATACCCGGCTGGCGGTGCCGATGGCGGCGCTGGGGCTGGGGGTGACGCTGTGGTATGTCCGCGCTCTGGACGCCTTCACATTTGGCGCTGATGCCGCCGCTGCGCTTGGCATTGATTTGCGGCGCACGCAGGCGGTTCTGATCGGCACGGCGGCGCTGGTGACGGCGGTGATGGTCTCGATCGCCGGGGCCATCGGCTTTGTCGGGCTGGTCGTGCCCCATGCGATGCGCTTTCTGGTCGGCAGCCGTCATGCGCGGCTGGTTCCGGCCACGGCACTGGCCGGGGCGGTGTTTCTGGTACTGTCGGATGTGGTCTCGCGCATCGTCATTCCGGGGCAGGTGCTGCCCATCGGTGTCATTACCGCGCTGGTCGGCGCGCCCGCCTTCGCCGTCGTCATGATCCGGGGACGGCAGCGATGACCGCGCTGCTGGAGGTGATCGGCGCCAGTCGCACCGCGCAGGGACGCGATATCGTTGCCGATGTCAGCGTCGCCTTGCGGCCGGGCGAGATGCTGGGCCTGATCGGGCCGAACGGCTCGGGCAAATCGACGCTGCTGGGCATGATGGCGGGGCTGTTGCGGCCCTGCCGGGGTCAGGTCCGGCTGAACGGCCAACCGATGGAGCGCCTGCGTCGCCGCCAGATCGCCCAGCATCTGGCCCTGGTCGCGCAATCGGCCGAGACGGGCGACCGCATCACCGTCCGCGAGGCGGTCGAGCTGGGTCGCACACCGTGGCTTGGCCCCCTGCGACCGTGGCGGCCCGAAGATGACGCGGTCGTCGCAGACGCTCTGCAGGCCGTGGGCATGGCGCATATGGCCGCGCGCGACTGGTCGTCGTTGTCGGGGGGCGAACGCCAGCGGGTCCATATCGCCCGCGCCCATGCGCAGGCGCCGCGGATCCTGCTGCTGGACGAGCCGACGAACCACCTGGATATCCACCATCAGCTTGGCATCCTCGACCTGATCGCCGGGCTTTCGCTCACCACCGTCATCGCACTCCATGACATGCATCACGCCCTGCGCTGCGACCGGATCATGGTGATGCGCGAGGGCCGTTGCGTGGCTTTCGGCCCACCGGTCGATGTCCTCACCCCGGCCCTGATCCGCGACATCTTCGCGGTCGAGGCCGAACTGATCCCCCATCCGGGCGGTGGCCGCCCTGTCTTTGCCTTCCAACGCCTTGCCTGAAAGGAAACCCCATGCTGTTCCGCATTGCCCTGCTTGCCTGTCTGATGCCCCTTTCTGCCATGGCCGAGGTGCATGAGGTCAGGATGCTCAACCGCAACGACACCGGTGCGATGCCCTTCGAGCCCGATTATCTGGTGATCCAGCCCGGCGACACGGTGAAGTTCCTTGCCGCCAATCCCGGCCACAATGCCGCCACCATCGACGGCATGATCCCCGAGGGGGGCGAGAAATTCATCGGCAAGATCAACGAGGAAATCGAGGTCACGCTGGATGCCGAGGGCATCTGGGGCATCAAATGCTCGCCTCATTACACGATGGGCATGGCAATGCTGATCCAGGTCGGCGACACGCCCGCGACCGAGGCCGACCTGCCCGACGATCTGCCCGCCCCCGTCCATCAGCGGATGCTGGAGATCCTGGAACGCCGCGACGCCGCAAACTGAACCCACCTCGGGGCGGTTGGGACGGGCATTGATGGTGTAACTGCCCCCCGACGGCATTGATGTGCCAAGGTGGGATCGCAACAATCCAACTTGGGCGGCGGTCATGTCGGAGATTACCACAATCGGACTGGATCTGGCGAAGAATGTGTTTCAGGTCCACGGAGCAAATGGAGATGGACGGGCACTTGTCCGTCGGAAGCTGCGCGGGGCGCAGGTTCTGGGCTTCTTCAGCGCGCTGCCACCTTGTCTCGTGGCGATGGAGATGGGGTGGTTGCCGCCCTCCCTCGACGGCATCGCAATGTGCCAGGATCGTGGTGTTCAACGCCACGCAAAGGAAAGGACGGCAAATGAAGGATACAATGATTGGGGTGGATCTGGCAAAGAACGTCTTCCAGCTTCACGGTGCCAGCATGGCTGGGCAGGTGAAGTTCCGCAAGAAGGTGACACGAGTCCAGTTCCGGCACTTCATGGCGCAGCACGAACCCGCCATCATGGTGATGGAAGCCTGCGGTAGCGCAAGCTACTGGGCGCGAGAAATGGTCAGGCCTGGCCATGAGGTCCGGTGAATCGCGCCTCAATATGTCCGGCCTTTCGTAAAGCGCCAGAGGAATGATGCTGCCGACGCCGAAGCCATGGTGATCGCTGCACAACGCCCGGAAATGCGCTTTGTCGAACCGAAGACGGAAGAACAGCAGGCGCGCGCAATGCTGTTTCGTGGCCGGGAACGTCTTGTCCACCAGCGCACCGAACTGGTGAACGCGTTGCGATCACATCTCTACGAATACGGCCACGCCGTCCCGCAGGGCATTGGCCAGATAAGGCCTATTGAGGCGATCATTTTGGCCTCGAACAGCGACCTTCCGAAACTCGTCCGGGAGGAATGCCTGGATTTGCTCAAGCAGATCGCCGAGAAAACGACACGGATAGACTTAAAAATCAATAATATCAATATATTGGCGGCTAATGGGGGCATAGCGCGGCGACTTCCGACAATGCCAGGCGTCGGCCCTCTGAGCGCGCTGGCGATTGAGGCTATTGCGTCTGACATGGGGCGTTTCAGGCGAGGCAGGGACTTCTCAGCCTGGCTGGGACTTGTGCCCCGGCAGCATTCCTCGGGAGGAAAAGAGCGGCTCGCCGAAATCTTGGATCAGCGGGTCATAACCGATAATCAAATCGCCACTGTGCGCGCGGCGCTTCAGGAGATCAAGAAGGACATCGTCTTCGCCCGGGATCTTCCTGAGGAGATTCTCTGTCCCACTTGTGGCACGTCCCACCAGAACGATTTTGCCAATCGATACAGCATCATCGAGGATCGCGAGGCGTGCCTCGAACTCATTTCTGAAGCCTCGACGAAAATCCAGCAACTTGCGAAATTGGCAGCTTCCGTAGTGGCGGAGGCGCGAGACGCGGATGCCGCAATGGCGGAGATCCAGGCCGCGCTCGACGCCCGGCACAACGATGTCTCCTTGGCGGACGTCATCGAGGGCAAGGGCCGACGCATTGCATCTGATCTTTTTCGGGAGCAATTCGATAGTCTGACGGATGAGATCTCGAATCTCGTAAACGAAATCAAAGAGATCGAAGCGCAGCTGAGCGCGCTGAAGGACAGGAAGGGCGTTGATGGTGTAACCGCCCCCCGACGGCATCTGTGTGCCAGGGTGGGTTTGCGATGATCCACATAGGAGAGCGGTCATGTCGGAGGTTATCACTGTCGGGCTCGATCTGGCGAAGAATGTGTTCCAGGCTCACGGGGCTGATGCCTTGGGGCGTGTTCTTTTTCGCAAGAAACTGAGGCGGGATCAGGTTCTGCCGTTTTTCAGCCAGCAGCCGAGCTGCGTTGTCGCGATGGAAGCTTGCGGTGGCGCGCACTTCTGGGGCCGCGAGCTTGGCAAGCTCGGGCACGAGGTGCGGCTGATCCCGCCTGCCTATGTCAAACCCTTCGTCAAGCGCCAGAAGAACGACATGGCCGATGCCGAGGCCATCTGCGAAGCGGCGACACGCCCGACGATGCGTTTTGTGCCCGTAAAGAGTGAGGAGACCCAGGGGGCGGCAATGGTCTTCCGCATCCGGGAACTTCTGATCCGGCAGCGCACACAGGCAATCAACGCCCTGCGTGGGCATTTGGGCGAGTTCGGTCAGATCGTGCCGCAGGGTGCTGGCAACGCGGCTCGGCTGATTGCGATCATCGAGGACCCCGACAGCGGTCTGCCCGCCGATGCCATCGCCACACTTGATGTGCTGGTCGCGGCGCTCCGACACCTCGAAGCGGAGATCGGGAAGCTGGACGCCGAGATCAGCCGGCGGGCCAAGGATAACGAAGTCGCGCGGCGCTTGATGACAATCCCGGGCATCGGCCCCCTGATCGCAACGGCCATCGCCACACTTGCTCCCCCGCCTGAACTCTTCCGGAAGGGGCGGGACTTTGCAGCATGGCTCGGGCTCACGCCCCGCCAGCACTCGACGGGCGGCAAACAGCGGCTTGGCGCCACGACGAAGATGGGGGAACGGTCCCTGCGGCGCTTGATGATCATCGGCGCCAACAGCGTGGTCATCAAGCGGCACGTTCATGCCTCGGCTCGGCCAGGCACCTGGTTGGGCGGAATGCTGACGCGCAAGCCACCCATGCTGGTGCGGGTAGCGCTGGCGAACAAGATGGCGCGCATCGTCTGGGCTTTGATGGCCCACGGTGACGTCTACAAAGCTCCGGCCGCAGCGGCATAAGCCGTCAAGGTCGCGAGGACGTCGGAGCAAAAGAGGGCAAGGAGACGTTTGGCGCAACGGTCGTGAGACGGGATCAGAGGAACCAGCCTGCAACAAAGTGCCTTCGAGCACGCGGCGTTGATTTGGGACCTGATCCGCGAACACCATACGGGCCGGCGGCATGACGATGGCCGCAACAGAGGCCGGATACATGTCAGCACCCGACAGCGCGCGAAACTGATCCACAAACCCTCTTGCGCAAGGGGCGGTTATACATGTTGCAGAACTCCGTTTTCTGAGGGATTCACACTGCGAATCCAGTGGGCTAAGGGGCGAGTATGAGCAAGCCTGAGCCCACCCGCTACCGCACGATGAACTGGAAGTCCTACAACGATGCCTTGAAGCGGCGCGGGTCCCTTCTGATCTGGCTGGACAAGGACATGGTTTGGCGCGCACCCAAATCCGGATGCAATGGTCGGCCGCCGGTCTTCTCTGATGCCGCGATCCAGTTCTGCTTGATGGTGAAGGTTCTGTTCGGCCTGCCTCTCCGGCAAACGACAGGGATGGTGGCGAGCATCCTTTCGATGGCCGGGCTCGACTGGCGGGTGCCCGATTTCTCGACCCTGAGCCGCAGGCAGAAGCGCATCACGGTTCAGATCACGAGCCGCCGTGCGCCGGGGCCGCTGAACCTGCTGGTGGACAGCACCGGGATCAAGTTCCTGGGCGACGGAGAGTGGCTGGCGAGGAAGCATGGCACCCACCGCCGGCGCCAGTACCGCAAGGTCCATCTGGCGATGGACACGGCGACCGGCAACGTCCGGGCGGTGGAATTCACCTCCAGCCGTGAGGGCGACAGCCCCGTTCTCCCTGATCTTCTGGACCAGATCCCGGAAGACGAGGAAATCGGCACCGTTACCGGTGATGGCGCCGAAGGCACCCGCCGTTGCCATTCGGCGATCCTCGCGCGCGGTGGCACAGGGATCATTCCCATCCGCAGAAATGGCCGCCTCTGGAAAGAAGATTGCCCCGCTGCCCTGGCCCGCAACGACATCCTGAGGGCAACCCGGCGTCTCGGCCGGACGATTTGGAAAAGATGGTCCGGCGACCAAGTCCGCAGCCGGGTCGAGGCCCGGATGAGGAACCTGAAATCCTTCGGCGAGCGGATCGCCTCGAGGGACCCCGACCGTCAGACAGCCGAGATCCACATCCGCGTGGCCCTGATGAACCGCTTCAATGCCCTCGGCACCGCCCAGATCGAACGCGTGGCATGAACTCAGCCGGGAAAAGCGGCATTATGTCCTGAAAACGACTTCTGCAACAATGCCGGCAGGAAGCGTCACGACAAGATCGTCGCATTCTATGCTCAGCTCATGGTCGCCTATCTCGATCGGCTGGATGTTTCTAACTTCAGTGTTCAGGAATTAACAAAGCTTCCGGCCCGAATCTCGGAGACCGGCAGTGACCTGCCGCGGTCGATCCTCGCCTACTGCCTCGCGATCATAAATACGATGAACGAGTTCTCTGTCGGCCGTCAGCGCCCATGGCACAGATTTGAGGTTGTGATTTAAGGAGGATTTTGGGAGGCGGCGGGCGCACGGCATTGATGTGCTGCCACACAGAAGGAGGTCAAATGGGGACGCTGTCGTTTTCAAGCACGAGCAATCGATAGACCCATTGCTCCGCCCTATTGAAAGAGCCCTGCCACGGATGCCGCCATAGTCCTCATTGCCGAGGAGTGGCGACCTCTCGCAGCCCCTTTATCGTGATTTCTGATACAGCTTGCTGGCGATCTCGAACATTTCTTCGGGCGCGTAATCGGGGGTGAAGGCCGAAGGAACGCCGGTCAGATCGTGGATCTTGCCGCCCTCCGGGATGCCATCCACCACCTCCAGTTCTCCGGGCGGGTCATCGGGCAGCGCCCCCTCGCCATTTCCCCAGATGCCCTTCATCTCGTGATAATCGTCCGGGCTGAAGGTATAGAGGCGGCGATGCGCCCCCTCGGCCAGATATTTCTGACATTCGGGAATATTGCCCAAGGGGATGTTCGGCACCGGCAGAAACTTGTCCAGATCGACCCCGGTAATCTTTTTCAGTGCCAGCGCATATGCATGTGCGTGAACCGAACCCCGCACCAGCAGATAGCCGCAGACCTCGCGCCCGGTGGGATCGGTCAGGCTCTCGTAAACCCGCAGCTTGTGCAGCCTCGCGCCGCATTCGAGGTGGAAGTTGTGCAGCAGGTCCACGACGACATTGCCCATCGTGGTGACCATGTCCGCGTTCCATGACTGCCCGTTGCTGTTGACCGGAACCGCGCCACCCGCGTGCGAATAGAAAGCCGCGGCCAGCCGGGCATCCTTCATCGCCTCGAATGGAGCGCCGGAAATGTCGCCGCCGGGTCCCTGATCGTCCTGATCCGCATCCGGACCATTCGCCAGCATCGCGACGCCGTTGCTGACCAGCTCGACATGACCGAGTTCCTCGGCCGTGATTGCCGCCACCAGACTATAGAAGGGACGCAGCTTGCTCTTGCTGCGGAAGTTGAAGCTTTGGAACATATAGTTGCCCAAAGTCGACATCTCGCCATATTTGCCGCCCAGAAGCTCTTGCAGGGCTGCTGCCGCGTTGGGATCCTGGCGCTTCGGTGCCGGCAGGTCGATCTGCAGTTTATCAACGCGTAAGAACATGTGCCTTCTCCTTGTTGGGGATCGCGACTCCTCGGAGGTCCGGCAACAACCGTTTGCCCGGAATGTTCCCGACGCGATGCGTGGGGAACCATCGGCGACGTCCTCCGTTCCCTTCCTGCGCCCCCCGCGAAGGATCCCGACATGGCACCGCGCTCTTATTGGAAGGGCTATCTCAAACTGTCGCTGGTCACCTGTCCGGTGGCGATGATGCCCGCCACGACCGAGGCCGAGAAGGTCCGTTTCCACACGCTGAACGCCAAAACCGGCAACCGTGTCCTCAGTCGGTATGTCGATGCAATCTCGGGGAAACCGGTGGCCGAGGATGACGAGGTCAGGGGTTATCCCCGGGGCGAGGACGACTATGTCATGCTGGACGACAAGGACATCGAGGCGGTCGCGCTTGAAAGCACCCGCACCATCGATATCGACATGTTCGTGCCGGCGGATTCCATCGGCTGGGTCTGGTATGACCAGCCCCATTACCTGACGCCCGCCGACAAGATCGGCGCAGAGGCATTTGCCGTCATCCGCGACGCGATGGCCAGAACGAAGACCGTCGGCATCTCGCGACTGGTGATGTATCGCCGGGAAAGGGCGGTCATGTTGCAACCGCGCGGCAAGGGGATCACGCTGTGGACCCTGCGCTATGGCGACGAACTGCGCAACGAGGCCGATTATTTCGACGACAGCACGGATGACAAGCCCCCATCCCGGCTGATGACGCTGATGCGGAAACTGATCGACGAACGCACGGTGGCCTGGGATCCCTCGATGGTGGATGACCCTGTTCAGGCGCGACTGCTGGACATCATCGCAGCCAGAAAGAAAAGCCCCAAACGGCGGGTCAGGACCAAAGCGCCTGAAAAGGCGGATACGGACAATGTCATCGACATCATGGATGCCCTGCGCAAAAGCATCGGTGCGGCAAAGAAAAAGAAGTAGCGTCAGGCTTTGCGCTTCGTCTCCAGAGGCGTTTCCGCGGAACGAAACGCCTGCCACGGATCGGCTTTCAGCACCGCAAGGCGGTTGGACGCATTCTCGACCGTGAAATGATCCGGGCCAATATCGGGGGCCAGTTCCTCCCACGCCAGGGGCATCGACACCGCAGCGCCGGGCCGGGCGCGGGGTGACCACGCAGCGACCGCCGTCGAGCCTCGCTGATTGCGCAGATAGTCGATCAGGATCCTGCCGCGCCGCTTCGATTTCGCAATGGTCGAGACATATCGTTCCGGACTGTCCAGGGCCATGCTGTCGGCGATGGCCTTGGCAAAGCTTTTGACCGCCGCCCATCCCGCCTTGGGTTTCAGGGGTGCGACGACATGCAGCCCTTTCCCGCCCGAGGTTTTCACAAAAGCCGCAAGCCCCGCGCCCTCCAGCCGCTGCCGCACCTCATGCGCGGCGTCGATCACTGCCTGCCATTCGACGCCCTCGCCGGGATCGAGGTCCATGGTGATCGTGTCGGGTCGTTCCCAATCGGCGATGGTCGTACCCCAGGGATGGATTTCGAGTGCGGCGGATTGCACCAACCCCATGAGCCCGTCCAGATCGGTGATGGAAATCAGCGGCGCGCCCTTCTTGTCCTTCGGATCGTGGATGGGGACGATATGTTTGTTCATCCCTTTCCACGCATGCTTCTGAAAGAACTTCTGGCCCCCGATGCCAGTGGGGCAGCGCAGCAGCGCCAGCGGGCGCCCGACGATATAAGGCGCGATCAGCGGCCAGACTTCGGCATGGTAATCCGCAAGCCCCTCTTTGGTGATGCCCTCATCCGGCCAATAGATGCGGTCGGGATGGGTCAGCGTAACGCGACGGCGTTGGGGCCTGGCGGGCGCATCCTTCACGCCCGCCGTTTCGCGGACGATTTCCGCGGCAGGCTTGTCCTCGCGCAGGCCCCGGAACGACGCATGGCGCAGATGACCGTCGGCGGTCCATGCCCGGAACTCGACCTCGGCCACCAGTTCGGGGCGGACATAGCGAACCTTGCGCGCTTCGGTCGCGGTCAGCGGTTGCGCGAATGGGCTTTTGTTGACCCGAAGCTTGTTCAGGCTGGCATGGAGTTCTTCGGCGACCCTGACAGAAAAACCAGTGCCCACCCGTCCCACATGCTGCAACGCCCCATCCTCGTAAACACCCAGCACCAACGAGCCGATGGCCTTGTCCGACACGGTCGAGGGCACATAACCCGCCACCACGAATTCCTGCCGCGCCGAGCATTTCGATTTGATCCAGCCCTTGCCGCGCCCTGAGCGATAGGGCGCATCGGACTGTTTCGAGACGATCCCCTCCAGCGACAACCGGCAGGCATGGCGCAGAACCAGCGCGCCGCTTTCATCGAAATGGTCGCTGTAGCGCAACGTCACCGGAGCAGCGTCCAGCAGCTTTTCCAAAGCCGCCTTTCGGTCGCTCAACGGGGCTTTGCGCAGATCATATCCGTCGAGATAGAGCAGATCGAACACATACAAAGGCCTTGTTGCACAAAGGAGGCCTGAGATTCACTTTGGGAATCCAATGTAGTAGCCGAATGGCATGGGCAGACCGCCGAAACCGACCTACAAGACCACCAATTGGCACGCGTATAACCAAGCGCTGAGGCAGCGCGGATCTCTGACCGTCCGGTTCGCTCCCTTGATGCTAGTGGGAGGCAGTGCCGTCAGGGCGGCGTGGCCGCCAGAAAGCCTGCAGCGACGCTGCGATCTAGGCCCGCCTGACCATCAAGGTTCTCTTCGGCCTGCCGCACTGCCAGATCGAGCCATGTTGCGCCACCGGTTCGAGCAACCATGGCGAGGCGGCTTCGTGGCAAGCCTTCTGGAATTCTCGGCGCTCGGCTGGGCTGTGCCGGACTTCAGCACCCTTTCCCGTCGGCAGAAGACCTTGGAGGTCGTCATTCCATTTCGCGGTTCCAAGGGGTCGTTGCACCTGCTCGTCGACAGCAGCGGGTGGAGGGCGAAGGAGAGTGGCACACGCACAAGCATGGCGGCTCGAAACGAAGGGCTCGCCATGGTCCTCGGACCAGTGGCCGACATGGCTCGCGGCGCAAGATCCATCTCGGGATCGACGAGGAAACGCTCGAGATCCGGGCGGTGGAAGTCACGTCAAGCAATGTCGGCGATATCGAGCCGGTGAATGCCACCGGTTCGAATGAACCGGCGAGGGATGCTGCCGGACCTGCTGGCCCAGATCCCGGCGGACGAGGAGATCGCCACGGTCACGGCCGACGGTGCCTGCGATACACGGGCCTGCCATGACGCTATCGCTGCCCGCAGTGCAGCGGCTCGGCCTGCGGCTGATGTCACGGGACTTCGACCGCCAGGTTGCCGAGGTCCAGATCCGCGCGACGGTCATGAACCGCTTCGCGGCAATCGGCATCCCGGTCACTGTGGCAATGGGATAAGTGTGTCCGGCGAAAGGGGAACTGCGGTCGCCAGATGATTTGCGCAACAGCGCCGCGACAGGGGCAAAGCCCCCTCCGGGCGAAAATCCTCAGCCGCCGAAGCCGCGCGATCCGCCGGTGCTGCCGAACCCGCCGCGAGAGGCTGCGGTGGCAGCCGTCATCGGCGGTCTGCCTGCGGTTGCGGCGGGGCGGGCGAATTGCTGGCTGCCCAGTTGCGCGCGGCCCGCATTCGACGAATAGGCGCTGGTTCCCGTCGCATTGGTGAAACGGCCGTCGGGCGTGCGGTACATCGGCTGCGCCGCCGCCATTCCGCCGCCCGCGCGGCCCAGCATGTTGCCGATCAGATAGCCCGCCAGCAACGGCATGAAGATGCTGCCCGATCCGCCGCTGCTGACCTCGCTTTCACTGCCGCAATTGCCGGCGCCGTGCTGTTCCTCGCAGACCGCGATACTGTCATAGCGGGGGGCGGATTCGACATGCAGCTGCTCGGCCTCGGCAAAGGCCTGATCGCATTCGGCGGCGGTGAACATGCCGCCCGAGGATGCCGCTGCCTGACAGCTGGCCAGATCGGGGAAAGCCTGCGCATCCACCTGTTCCTCGCGGCAGCCCGCGACGGTAAAGGCGGCGGCGCCCAGCAGGGTCAGGGCTACGGTTCTGGAGCGTTTTCTCATGTCTGAATCCCCCTTTCGGGTCAGTCGGCGATGAAATGCGGTTTGAAACGGGACAGGTCCTGGGTAATGCGCAAACGGTCTTCGCGCAGGCCCATGCCGGTGCAGGCGTGACCCACGATCCATGCGCCGATCACCGGGCGGAAACCGTCGAATTCCGGCAGCGGCGCATAGGCCTGCACCACGCGCGGATGCTGGTCATAATCGTTGCTGGGCGAGGCTTCGGTGACCGTGCCGTCCTCGACGATGCTGACCGAGGCGCCTTCGCGTGAAAAGATCGGCTTGACCACATGGCCGCGCCGCATCTGTTCCGCCGCGCGGTCAAAGGCCGCCGCCACGGCGGGCACCGGCCTGCCGCCCGCGACCAGCGCATCGGCCACGTCATCGGCAAAGAAGGCGGGCAGCAGGTTCGGATGACCTTCGAACATCTGCCACAGCACCGGCAGCAGCCCCTTGTTCGAGACCAGCGCCTTCCATGCCGGTTCCAGGAACATGCAGCCCGAGCCCTTGATATGGCGCGCATAATCGTCGCGCAGCAGATCCTCCCACGGATAAAGCTTGAACAGCGTTCCGATCACCCGGTTTTCCGCGTCCAGAAACTGGCCCTCGTCGCTGAGGCCGATCTTGTCCAGATCGCTGTAATGTGCGCCCAGCCCGGCTTCGCGCGCGGCCCAGCCCATGGATTCGACCGTGGCGTAATCCTCGGGGTTGCCGGCGGCGGCGGTGAAATGCAGATCCGTGCCGGATTCGAACAGATCGCCAAGCCGCGCGACCAGGGCCTCGTGGATGCCGTTGAACTGGTCGGCCCCCTCGGGCAGCACACCCGCCGCCAGTTGCTCCTCCAGCCATTGCCATTGGAACGCGGCGCTTTCATACAGCGATGTCGGGGTGTCGGCATTGTATTCCAGCAGCTTGGCCGGGCCGGTCCCGTCATAGGCCAGATCCATCCGGCCATAGATTTCGGGCTCGTTGCGCTGCCAGCTGTCGGCGACCAGATCACGATGTTCCTCGGGGATGCCCAGCCGGTCCATCAGCGCCTCGCTGGCCACGATCCCGGCCACGGCCTCGCGGCACATGGCGTGCAATTCGGTCGCGGGGTCCTCGATATCCTGCTCGATCTGCCGCAGCGAAAAGCGATAGGCCGAGCTTTCGTCCCAATAGGGTTCGCCGTGCATGTCGGCAAAGGTGAAGCCGACTTCCTTCGCGGTATCGCGCCAGTCGGGGCGTTCGGGCAGAGAGATCTTTTCCATAGCCGCCCTGATAACCCAGCCGCGCGTGGCCCGCCAGCATCAATGCACCCCGCCGCGGGTGGTGAAACGGATGGTGTGGAAATTGACCCTTGCGGCGGATCGCGTGACCCCATTTCCCGTCATGGGTGAAACCGGCGTCTTTCCGCCGGAAACCGGATGGTGACGGGGCCGATCGGGCTTGACTAGCCGCAATGCGCGGTCAATTCCTGCGCCGTAGTTATTTCAGTTGGTATCAGGGTTCGATTTTCATGGCGCGTTTGGAAAGGCATCATGCCGATTCAAGCAATCAGCATCTGATTGCGGATGAGCTGAAGCTTTCCTCGGTCCTGTCGCAAATGGCCTCGTTTCTGGTCCGCAATCGCCGGTTATTGGCCGGTTTCGTGAACGGTTCGGTCCTGCTTTGTGCAATTCTGGCGCTGACGACCGAAAAACGCTATCGCACGACATTGTTGCTGATGGCGGACCCGCCGCTGCAAAGCCCGCTGGAAACCACCGAACAGACAAAGCGCGACGAAACCTCTTTCGTGGAAAGCCAGATCTATATTCTGGAATCGCGCGATATTTTGCAGGCCGTGCTGGAGGCCGCCGATCTGGAGGCGACCAGGGAATACAGCCAGTCCGAACCTTCGCTGATTTCCCGTGCCATCGGCGCGGTCAAAAGCCTGCTGCCGACAAGCGCGGGCGAGAGTGGGGACGAGGGCGGCCAGCCGGTTGAATCCCATGCGCTGCGGGAATTGCGCAAGAATATCGGGGCCAGCCGCAAGGGCGATACGAATGTGATCGGCATCGACGTGACCTCGACCTCGGCGCGGCGGGCGGCGCAGATCGCCAATGCGATGGGCGACGCCTTCATCGCCAACCGGCAGGCGGCGCAGCTGGAACGGGCAGAGCGGCTGGCGCAATGGCTGGACGGGCGCGTCGTCAGCCTGCGCCAGCAACTGTCGGGGGCCGAGGATGCCGTCACCAGCTATCGCATCGAGCACAAGCTGATTTCCGGCGATCCGGGCACGACGCTGAGCGAACAGCAACTGTTCGAGATGAACGCCGAACTGATCCGCACCCGCGCCGTGCTGGCGGAAAAGCGGGCGGCATATGAGCGGGCGATGCAATTGCTGGAGGATGGCGGCGATATCCAGTCGCTGCCGCAGGTTCAGGATTCCGATCTGATCACCCTCGTTCGCGAAAAGCTGATCCAGATCAAGCTGCGCGAGGCCGAACTGGCCCGCATGAACGCCACCGATCCGCGCCGCGAGGCCATCGCCAATGAGCGTCGCGCGGTCGAGGCCGAACTGGCCGCCGAGATCGGCCGCACCGTGCGCATGATCGGCCACGAGGTCGAAACTCTTGAGGCGCGCGAGGCGCTGGTGGCGGCGGCCCTGGCCGAGGCGGGCAACCGCTCGGGCGTCGAAAACCGCAGCATCGTCGAGCTGCGCGAGCTGGAGCGCGTGGCGCAGGCCTATCAGGCGCTTTACGAGCGTTATCTGGGCAGCACCGGGTTGGTGGATGAGACGATCAGCTATCTCTCCAGCGGGGTCGAGATCGTCGAGCCAGCCGCCGTGCCGCGCAATCCCAGCTATCCGCCGACCAAGCTGCTGCTGATCTGGGGCCTGTTGCTGGGCGTGGCGCTGGGGGTCGTCGCCGCCCTGCTGCGCGAGGCGCTGCGTCCCGGCTTCCTGTCCAGCGCACAGGCCGAGGCCGATCTGGGCGTGCCGGTGCTGGGCGCTGTGCCGGGGGCGGGGGCCAGTCGGCCCCAGATCGACGCTGCCATTCGCAGCCTGCGCATGCGGCTGGGCCTGACGGCGCGGCGCGACGGGCCCTTGCGGCTGCTGCTGACCTCGGCCCGGGACGGGGATGGCGAGGATGCGCTGGCCGAGGCGCTGGCCCGTTCCGCCGCCGCAGCCGGTGCCTCGGTCCTGTTGATCGACGCGGACTGGACCCATGTCGGGCTGACCGCCCGGCTGGGCCTGCAAGCCAAGACCGGACTGGCCGAGGCGCTGCGCGGCGCCAGCGATGCCGAATGCCAGCACCCCTTGACGGGGTGTCCCGGTGCGACCGTGCTGCCCTTGGGCAAATGGGACAGCGCGGTGTCGGATGACGTGGCGGGCGCTGCGATGAAGTCGCTGCTGGCGCGGGTATCGGCGGCGCATGATCTGGTGATCGTTATCGCACCTTCGGTTCGGGGGGATGCCGATGCGCCGCTGCTGGCGCGGTTCTGCGACGGTGTGGCCGTGGTCGCGCGATGGGCGGTCACGCCACGCGCGGCGGTGGCGATGGCGCTGGATCAGTTCAAGGGCGTGGCGCGGCCCGGGCTTGTGCTGACCGACATGAACCGCAGGCAGGCGCGCCATTTCGGCGAGCCGGTCAGCCGCCATGCACCCGGCTGAGCCCGCCTTCGTCCTTCCGCGCGCCGCGATGCAGGGCAGGGGCCTGACCGTGAAACTGCTGGTCCTGTCGCTGGTCGTGCTGCTGCCCTTTCAGTGGCTGAAGCTGGCCGACGCCGGGGGTTTCGCGCTGAAGCTGCCCTATGCGGTGCCGCTGATGGCGATGGCGGGGGTTGCTGTGCATCCCCGTCTGCGGGCGGGGCTGTTGGGCTGGTTTCGCGAAAGCTGGCCGTGGTTCGTGCCATACCTGTTCTATATCCTGCTGATCCTGCCCGCCTATTACGGCAGTATCGCGCAGGGCTCTCCGGTCCGGCAGGGGTTCTTTGCGGTGGGCGCGGCGGCCTTCGGCGCGGCGGTGGCGATGCTGCGCGATCCGACAGCGGCGATGCGCGCGGCGGGTTTTCTTGGCGTGGCCGGGTTCGTGCTGGTGACCGAGTTTCTGGGCCGCCAGATCGACACCAGCTGGGCCGAGGCGATCGGCCATTTCTTCGGCGGTGATCTGAATTTCGTCATCTATGCCTTTCTGCGCAAGGTGTTCAACGTCGCGGGCGATCCCGATGACAATCTGGCCATCCTTGCGTCGGAAAAGAACGCGGTGTCGGCCTCGCTGTTCGTGGCGCTGGCGATGTTCCGGGCGGGGACGAGGCGGCGGCTGGATCTGTGGGGGATGGCGGCGATGGTGCCGATGCTGGGGCTGATGGTGATCCTGAACACGCGCTCGGTCCTGTTGCCGCTGGCACTGGGGCTGATGCTGGTCGGGCTGATCCAGATGCGTCAGGTTCCCGCGACCGACCGGCCCCTGAGGGCGCTGCTGCTGGTGTTGGCCGGTGTCGCGGCGGTGGGCGGGCTGATCGCGCTGCTGAACACCGATCCGCTGTATGGGATGCTGAATGCGCGGTTCTCGCTGGGGGATTCGTCGTCTGCCAGCCGGGTCGAGCAGCAGGCATGGGCGATGGCCCATATCGAAGAGGCCATCCTGCTGGGCAATGGCTATATGCAGATCGACGAGCATCCGGTGCATAACCTGTTTCTGGGCGCCTTCCTGCATGGCGGCATCCTGCCCTTCCTGCTGGTCGTGACCTTTTATCTGGCGGTGCTGGTGCAATGGCTGCGCTTTCTGGCGCGAATTTTTCTGACGCCGAGCTTCTGGCATCTGCCGCTGAGGGTCGAATGGGTGGCGATGCTGCCGTTGCTGCCGCTGATCCGGGTCTGGCTGGTGGGCGATTCCGGCCATCCCTCTTTGGCGGAATGGACGGCGCTGGCGCTGTTTTTCGGCTTTTGCGCCGCCAATCGCCGCGCATGGCTGACGGCGGCGATGCAGGCAAACAAAGGAGTGTGACGATGGCGCAGCAGGGCAGGCAAGTGCGGCGGGTGCTGATCGTCAGCGACTTTGCCTCGGTCACCGGCGGGCAGGCCAAGGTCGCCATCGACAGCGCCCGGCTGCTGGCCGATCGCGGCATCGGGGTGCTGTTCTTTGCCGCCTGCGGGCCGGTCTCGGGTCTGCTGGACCATCCGGGCATCCGGGTGATCTGCCTTGACCAGCGCACCATTCTGGACGAGCCCAGCCGGTTGCGCGCCATGACCACCGGCATCTGGAACGCCGCCGCCCTGCGCAGCCTGCGAGAGGTCATCGCCGGAATGGATGCCGGTTGCGATGTGCTGCATTGCCACGGCTTTGCCAAGGCGCTGTCGCCCGCCATCGGCCGGGCGCTGGCCGGGGGTGGGATACGCTCGGTCTTTACCATGCATGAATATTTCCTGGCCTGCCCGAATGGCGGCTTTTTCGACTATCGGCGGCAGGAAATCTGCCACCGCCCCGCCCTGGGCTGGTCCTGCATGACGACGAACTGCGATGCCAGACGGGTCGAGCACAAGGCTTGGCGCGTCCTGCGCGGGGCGGTGGGCGCGACGCTTGGCAAGCTGCCGCGAGGATTGCGCGACGTGATCTATATCTCGGACCGGCAGCGGCAGGTCATGGCGCCCTATCTGCCACGCGCGGCGCGGCTGCATCACGTCTCGAACCCGGTCGAGGCGGGCGGGCCGCGGGTCGATGCCGCCGCCAATCGCGAACTGGTCTTTGTGGGGCGGTTGTCGCCGGAAAAGGGCGCGCTGCAACTGGCGCGGGCGGCAGCGTCGCTGGATATGCCGGTCACATTCGTGGGCGACGGCCCCGAGGAAGAACGCATCCGTCAGGCCAATCCCGACGCCCAAATAACCGGCTGGAAAACCCCGGCCGAGGTGCAGGAATATCTTGGTCGGGCCCGCGCGCTGGTCTTTCCCAGCCTGTGGTACGAGGGCCAGCCGCTGGTGCCGATCGAGGCCCTTTTACGCGGCATCCCCGTCGTCTGCGGCAATTGGAGCGCGGCGACGGAATCGGTGCAGGACGGGCAGAACGGCATCATCTATGACCGGCCCGATGCGGGTTCGCTGAAGGCGGCGCTGCTGCGTCTGCCCGCATTGGGGCGCTTTGATCCGGGGGCGCTGGCCGATCACGTCGCCCCCGCCACCCATGCCGACCGGCTGATCGGTATCTATGACGGGATGTTGTCGCGGGCGGCGTGACGGCTCAGCCCCAGCCCGACAGATCCAGCCCGAACTCTGCCGCCAGTGCCGCATTGGCCGGGGCAAAGCGGTCCCGCAGCCGGGCCAGATGCTGATCCGGGTCGGGCTGCGCCGGGGGGCGGGTGGTGTTCAGCCGCCGGTAAACCCCGCGCAAACCCCGGTACAGCGCGCCTTTGGGCAGACGTTCCCGCAGCGCGATATTCAGGTTCTGCAACCCGCGCGACCGGGGCACATAGCTTTCGTTCTCGCTGGCGAAATCGTGGCTGTCATAGAAGGACGGGTCCAGCCCCGTCCATTGCGCGATGCGCCGGGTCAGGGCGGGCGCGTCGCGGCGCAATTCGTCGAAGGTGCAGACGAACATGCGCCCCTCGCCCAGACGGTCGCGCCACGGCCGCAGGAAATCGACATAGGCCGCGTTGGTCAGCGCATCGCGGGCCAGCTCGTTGCCGCTGAAATCATGGCTGCCATCCTCGATGGCGCGCAGATAGTCGCCAAAGCCCATCCCGGCGGGAATCCATGACCAGTTGTTCTGGAAATAGTTGAACAGCGACAGGATCTGGCTGGCCGGTTCGCGCAGAACGAAGATGCAGCGCGGCTGGCCGGGCAGGTCGGGCAGATGATCCAGCGCGGTTCGCTGATAGATATAGGCGGGGGTCGAATCCAGAATGACCCGTGGCGCGGCGCCCCGGGGAATGGGGAACTGGCTGCGATAACCCTCCAGTCCGTTGGCGATGTTGAAATCCGGGCGGTGGATATGCCCGCCGGGGTCCATGAAGAACCGCGCCTCCTTGTCCAGCGCGCCGAAGGCGTCGGGATGATCCGACAGCCAGCGATGCAGCGAACTGGTCCCGGCCTTGGGCACGCCGCAGATGAACAGGTTGGGCAGCCAGTCGGGGGTCATGCGGCAAGGGCCTTTGCGGGGCCGTCTTCGGACAACAGCGTGTCGATCTCGGCCCGCCAGCGCGTCATGGCGAAACGGGCTTCATAGGCCGCGCGGCAGGCCGGGCGCATCCGCCGCAACTCGTCGCGATCCAGCCGCAGCAGAAGCGATTCGATCGCCTCGACCGTCAGCGGGAAATGATCGCCGGTGGCGCCGGGGGTCACCAGCCGCTCCATCCCGCTGCGCCGCGAACACAGGACCGGCGTGCCATTGCGAAGCGCCTCGGGGATGACCAGCGGCAAGCCCTCCCACCGCGAGGGCACCAGAATGGCATCGGCGCTGCGATACCAGTGGTCTATCTCGGCGCGATCCACCCAGCCGACAAGCTGCACATTCGGCGGCGGCTGGCTGGGATTGTGGCCGCCCCGGACGGCCTCGCCGATCACGTTCAGGCGCAGATCGGGGCGCTGGCGGCTGGCGCGGGCGAATGCCTGAAGCAGCAGGTCCAGCCCCTTTTGCCGGTCGAAGCGCCCCACGAACAGCAGTTGCAGCGTGTTGGGCTGGATCGGTTCGGGCAGCCGCGCGCGATCCGCGACATCGGGAACCGCATTCTCGATCACCCGCATCCGCCCGCGATAGCCAAGCCGCTGCGCCAGCTCGCATTCGGCGGTCGAGACATTGACCACGCAGGTCGCCAGCCCGGACAGCCGCCCCTCGATCACCCGCACGACGCGCTGTTTCCAGCCGCCCTCGGCAAAGTTGCTGACCGCCCAGCCATGCGGAAAATAGAAGGCGGGACTGCGATCCCCCGACAGCCGCAACAGCAACAGCGCCAGCAGCGCGAAGGTGCTGTGAAACAGATAGATATCGGGCGCAAGCCGCCGCCGCGTCTGCTGAAACCGCAGCAGCATATGCAGCAGCGCGACCAGCCCCCGGCGGCGGCGCTGAAAGGTCACGACATCCAGATCGGGGTCGATCAGAGAGCTGTGCTGCGCGGGCACCAGAAAATGCAGGTGACGCCCCTCATGCGCCAGACCGCCCAGATAGTTCTGATAGATGCCGACCCCGCCCATCGCGGTTTCGCACAGGCTGAGAACGCGCATTACGCGTTCTCCTTTGCATCTCGGCAGGAAAACAGGAAACCAGACAAATGGGGCACCAGAATGAATATCGAAACGAATGAAAATGGCCGACGGCGCAAAAGGCGATCAAATCCGAATAATATGAAGCACACGATAATTTCAAATGGAGGGGTTCACCCGGTTAATGGGATGCGATCCGTTTTGTTTCAAAAATCATCTGTTAATTGCCGTATATGAAATTGCATCAACTCAAGATTGAAGTTGCGGCGGCCGTTATTTGCCAAACCGGTTGTCTTGCCACGCTCGCATGCCGTGTTTATAATTATGTCACAAAACTGCATTATTTGTGAATTAACCATAATATGCCCGCCGTTTGCACACGCAAGGCGAGAGTAATGGGAACGAATTTTCGCACAAAAATCCCAATATCGGCGAAATATTGCCGCAATATGACGACCGGTCCCGCATCCCGCAATTGACTTCCCATGCGTTGGCAGATGGATTGGCGCGGTATTTCGTGATGTTTTTCCTTCGTGTCGGCCCGAATGTATTCAGACTGCCAGTGTTCAATCGGATCAGCCGGGCGAGGGATCGCCCGTGACCTGTCCATGCGTCTGTCCGGCACCGTCAACGCCCCGCGTTGCAGGACGCCGAGGCAATGAGCCGCCACCCCCACAACACCGCCAGCGAGACGCCCCGTGGCCCCTCGCTGCAACGCAATATCGCCTATGCGATTTCGGCGCGGGTGTTTATGGCGCTGTCGCAATTCGCGATTCTGGCGATCATCGTGCATATGGGACTGCCGCAGGATGTCGGGGCGCTGACCCTGGCCTCGGCCATCGTGACGCCGCTGTTCTTCCTGACCTCGATGGGCATGAACGAGGTCCATACCGTCGATGATTTCGACCGCTTCACCCGTGCCGATTACGTCGCGCTGCGGTTCTTTGCCGGGATCGTGGCGATCGGGCTGACGATTCTGGTCGTGGTCTTCTTTCAGGGCGACGAGAGCCGGCTGGTGCAACTGACCGCCATCGCCTTTTCGCTGGTGCGCTTTTTCGGGGCGCAGTCCAGCCTGATCCACGGTGTGTTCCAGCGGGACGAGAGGCTGAATTTCGTCGCCGTCTCGACCATCGGGCGGGGCAGCATCGGGCTGGTGGTCTTTGCCACCACCTTCTGGCTGACCCGCAACCTGCCGCTGGCCTTGTTGTGCGAGGCGGTGGCGTGGTTCTTCAGCTATTTTGTGGTGGACCGGGCCTTGCTGGTGAGGATGAATGCGCAGACGCAATTCGCGCAGTTGCGGCAGGTGCGGGCGCGGACGATCCTGGCGCTGGCGTGGTGGGTGTTGCCCATCGGGGTCGCGCTGTGGATGACGCGGGCCTCGGCCAGCGTGCCGCCGATGGTGCTGGCGCGTTATACCGATCTGGCGGCGGTCGGGCTGTTCGGGACGCTGGCCTATGTCCATTCGGCGCTGTCGATGGCGGTGGGCCCGATGGGCACGGCCAGTGCCGCCCGGCTGCGCAAATACTATCGCGAGGGCAGGGCGCGCAAATTCAGTCGCCTGACCTGCAACCTGGCGCTGTTTGCTGGGCTGATCGGGCTGTGCGCCGTGGCCTTTGGCTGGTTTCTTGGCGATGTCGCGCTGGGGCTGGTCTTTGGCGATACCTATCGCAATGCCGAGCTGTTCACGATCATCCTGCTGGGCACGGCGGTCAGTATCATCGGCATGCAGTTGCTGACGGCGGTCACGGCGGCGCAGGCCTTCAACCACCGACTGCTCAGCAGCGCGCTTGGCCTTGTCGCGGCAATGATCGCGGCGCTGGTCCTGATTCCGTCGCATGGCGTCTATGGCGCGGGCTGGGCGATGGTGGTGATGGCGGTGGTGCGGCTGATCTTCGCGCTGACCGCGTTTCGCATCGTGCTGGGCAAGATCCCGCAAGCTCGCGGAGATGCCCCATCCCATTCCATCGTCGGAGCGTGATCCGTGAATACCGCTGCTGTCAAACGCATGGCCCGCAAGACCGTGGCTTCGGCCAGAACCGCGCGCATGCATATGCTGAAACGCGCCATCGCCCGGCGCGCGCTGTCCGCGCTGGAGGCGTCGGGCCGGGCGCTGTCGCCGCAGATGCGCAGGCAGGCGCTGGACTATGCCATCGGGCATCTGGGCTGGAAGGGCTATGCCGAATGGTTGCAGGTCTATGCTGCCGCATCGGGGCAGTTCCGGCCGGGCTGGCTGCCCGACAACTATTACACGGCCGAGGTGATGCCGCGCGTCAACGGTGCCTATCACCATATGGCCCGCCAGCGGGCGGCCAACCGGGTGCTGTTCGGCGATGATGCCTTTCCCGATATCGGCTATGTGGTCAACGGCTTGCTGCTGGATGCCGATTACCGGGTGATCCCGCCTGCGGCTGCCGCCGCGACCATGTCCCGGTTCGGCGACCGGATCGTCGTCAAAAGCGATGCCAGCGGCTTTGGCGCCGGGGTGCGCAGCCTTGCGACGCGGGGCCTTGATATGGCCAGCCTGACCGCGACGGGCAATGGCGTGATCCAGCGCATGATAGAGCCGCATCCGTTCTTTGACCGTTTCGGGCTGCCCTCGGTCCCGACGCTGCGTATCGCCACTGTCATCACCGATCAAGGGCAGGCCGAGGTCAGGGGCTGCTATCTGAAGCTGGGGCGCAAGGGGCATGGTCATGTCATGGCCTCGGACCAGCTGCGCATCGCGGTGGACTGGACCAGCGGGCGTCTGGCGGATGAGGGGTTCATGACCTCGTGGCGGGTGGTGGAGCGCCATCCCGATACGGGGGCGGAATTCGCCGGGCTGACCCTGCCGCAGATCGGCGATTGCGTCCAGACCGCGCTGCGCCTGCATCGCCGGATGCCGCTGCCCCGGTTTCTCAGCTGGGACATGCTGCCCGACCGTCATGGCCGGGTGCAGGTGCTGGAATGGGAAGGCGGCGTGGTCAGCTTTGCCGAGCCGATGCAAGGCCCGTGCTTTGCCGATCTGGGCTGGGACCGGTTGCATCTGACGGGCGGGGCGTCAGGCAAGCCCGGCGCCGCGCCGACGCTGATCGCGGGCCGGACATGACCGCGCAAGGGCCGCATATCCTGCTGATGGCCAATGGCATTCTGGGCTGGAAGACCTATTCCCAGCAGGTCGCCGCGGTCATGGCATCGCGCGCGGACCTGCGTTTCGCCGTCCATTGGCGTCGTCCCAGCGGTCTCAGCACCGCCTTCGTCAAGCGCCATGACGTGTCGGGCAGGCTGATCCGCTGGCTGCGCTGACGGGATCCGATCCACGCCTACAGGGGGCGGCTGGGGGCCGATATCCGCCGCCAGATCACCGAACACGCCCCCGAGATCGTGCATTTCGCCTCTCACTGGCCCTCGGGCGCGCTGCTGGACATGGCGGATGCGCCGCCCTTTACCGTGTCGCTGGACTGCACCCGCGCCAATATCGAGCGTGATTTCGGCTTTGGCATCTGGACCCTGCCGGAAATGGAGCGAGAGGCCGAATTGCTGCGCCGCGCCGCCCGCATCTATCCCATGAGCCACTGGGCCGCCGATTCGCTGGTTGGTGATTACGGCATCGACCCCGCGCGGATCAGGATCATTCCGCCCGCGCAGAATCTGACGGCGTTCAAACCGAAGCGAAGCCATGACGGGCCGCCCAATATTGTTTTCATCGGCAATGATTTCGTGCGCAAGGGCGGGCCGCGTCTGGTGGAATGGGTGCAGGGACCGTTGGCCGGGCGCTGCCATCTGCATATCGTGTCCGCCGATCCGTTGGCGATGGTGCGGGGGCCGGATATCACCGCGCATGGGCGGGTGCCGCATGCCGATCTGATCGCCCGGTTGCTGCCGAAGATGGATATGATGTGCCTGCCCACGGAACTGGATATGTCGCCCCATGTGCTGGTCGAGGCCGCCGCCGCGCGGCTGCCGGTCGTGGCCAGCAGGCTGGGCGGCATTGCCGATATCGTGCTGAATGGGCGCAGCGGGATTTTGGCCGATATCGACAGCGACGCGGAATTCATCGCCGCGTTGACGCAGCTGATCGAGGCGCCCGACCTGCGCCGCCGCATGGGCGAGGCCGCCTTTCGCCATGCCCGCATCGCCTTTGACGCCGATACCGTCTATTCGCAGATGATCGACGAAATCCGCGCGGCAGCCTCGATGCAGGATGCCGCCATCTTCGCGCCCTATGTGCCGCAGGGGGTGGGGGTGCTGAATGCGTCACGTCAGCCGGGATGATCTGGCCGGGCGGCTGGAACCGTTTCTGATCGCGCGGCTGGCACCGGGGCAGGGGCAGTTTGCCTGTCGCCGTTTCCGGCCTGCCCTGATCTGGTCGCGGCTGGATCTGGCGATCAAGCTGCTTTACCTGAAGGACGCGGAAACCGACCGCGATCTTTATGATGCGCATATCGCCGCGTTTTCGCTTGGCGACATGAAAGAGCCGGGCAGCAACAAGTACGGCGCGGCGGCGTTCCGCCAGCAATTCGAGGATCTGCACCGGCGCATCCGCGACGAGGGGTTCGACGCGGATCAAAGCCTGATCCCGCTGGCCCGCGACGGCAGCATCCTCAACGGGGCGCATCGGGCCGCCTGCGCCATGCAGGCCGGTCAGCCGGTTGTGGGGGTCGAGACCGGGCTGGACCCGGTGATCTATGATTACCGCTATTTCCGGCGGCGCGGCATGTCGGATGAGGATCTTGATGCGGCGGTGCTGGCTTATGTCGATCTGGCGCCGCAGGCCCGCATCGCCCTGCTGTCGCCCATGCCCCGGCGGGCCGAGCGGGCATTGCTGGCCCGACTTGGGCCGCTGGTCTATCGCCGGGTGATCCGGCTGACCCCCGCACCCAATCTGCCCGCAGATGGCGCGCTGCTTTTGCTGGTCGTTGATGCGGACGCAACCGTGCCCGACGCGGCGCTGTGGGTCAGTGCTTCGCATGATGAGGCCCGGGCGATGGCCCGGCTGTTGCTGACCCCGCTGCAAGGGGCGCGACCGGGGGCTTCACGGCGCCTTCTCTATCGCTGGCGGCGTGGCACATCGCGGCTGCGCCATCAGGTGATCGCGCTGCTGGGGCGGATGGGCATGAAAGAGAACGTCCGCCGCCTCTATCGTCGGGGTCGATAGGGTCAGCCGTCGATGCGCTGGCGGCTTTCGGCGTCGAACAGAACCGCATGGGACAGATCCAGCCCGACCCGCTGCACGCCCCCGGCCACCGCCCGCGCCGCGCCGGGCAGCCGCGCCGTCAGCAGCGCGGTGCCGAAACGCAGCGACAGGAACACGTCCGACCCCGTCGGCTCGACGATCTCGACCGGCAGGTCCAGCGCGAACATGCCCGGCCCGATTTCCTGCCCGATATTTTCCGGGCGGATCCCCAACACGACCTTGCGACCCGGCGACAGAGGGCAGGGCAGCGGCAGCACATCGTCGGGCGCCGCCTCGGGGATCAGGCCTCTGCCATCCGGCGCCACCGTGCCCGGCAGCATGTTCATCGCCGGCGACCCCATGAAATCGGCCACGAACATGTTGGCCGGCTGGCCATAGATCTGCGCGGGCGTGCCGGATTGCTGGATCTCGCCCTCTTTCATCACCACGATCTGGGTGGCCAGCGTCATCGCCTCGATCTGGTCATGGGTGACATAGATGATCGTCGCGCCGGTTTGCTGATGCAGGCGCTTGATTTCGGCCCGGACCTCGACCCGCAGTTTCGCGTCAAGGTTCGACAAAGGCTCGTCGAACAGGAACAGCCGAGGCTTGCGCACCAGCGCGCGGGCCATCGCGACCCGCTGGCGCTGCCCGCCCGACAACTGCCCGGGGCGACGCCCCAGCAGATGCCCGATCTGCAAGGTCCGCGCCACGGCTTCAATGTCGGTTTCGCGCTGTGCCCTGGCCACCCCCGCCATCTCCAGCGGAAAGCCGATATTCTGCGCCACGGTCATGTTGGGATACAGCGCATAGGATTGAAAAACCATGGCAATATCGCGCTTGGACGGATGCAGGTCCATCACGCTGTGACCGTCGATGCGGATATCGCCCGCCGTTGGCGGCTGCAATCCGGCGATGGCGTTCAGCAGCGTGGACTTGCCGCAGCCCGATGGCCCCAGCAGCACCAGAAAACCGCCCTTTTCCAGCGATATGTCGATGCCTTTCAGGATTTTCAGGGCACCGATGCTGCGTTCCAGCCGCTCGATCTCGATGAAGGCCATGCTTTATCCCTTGACTGCGCCCGCCATCAACCCGCGCATGAAATAGCGCCCGGCGACGACATAGACGATCAGCGTGGGCAGGGCCGCGATCACCGCCGCCGCCATGTCCACATTGTATTCCTTGACCCCCGTGGATGAGGCCACCAGATTGTTCAGCGCCACGGTCATCGGCGCCCCCCCGCCCGAGGCAAACGAGACGCCGAACAGAAAATCGTTCCAGATATTGGTGAACTGATAGATCACGCAGACGACGATGATCGGCGCCGAGGACGGCAGCAGGATGCGCCAGAAGATGGTAAAGAAACCCGCCCCGTCCACCTGCGCGGAATGAACCAGCTCGGTCGGGAAGGCCTCGTAATAGTTACGGAAAAACAGCGTGGTAAAGCCGATACCATAGACGACATGGACCAGCACCAGCCCGGCCGTGGTATTCGACAGGCCCAGTTGTCCCAAGACCCGCGCCATCGGGATCAGCACCGACTGGAAGGGGATGAAACAGGCAAACAGCATCAGCCCGAAAACCAGCCTGTGCCCGCGAAACCGCCATTTCGTCAGCACATAGCCGTTCAGCGCCCCCAGCGCGGTCGAGATCAGCACCGCCGGAACCACCATCCTGATCGAGTTCCAGAAGTAACCCTTGATCCCCTCGCAGGTGACGCCGATGCAGGCGCTGCCCCAGGCGCGCAGCCAGGGCTGGATCGTCGGCTCGGACGGCAGCGCCAGAATGTCGCCGCCCCGGATCTCGGCCAGCGGCTTGAAAGAGGTGGTCAGCATCACGAACAGCGGCAGCAGATACATGCCCGCGAAGATCAGCAGCAGACCATAGATCACCACCCGGTTCAGCCATGAGGCGCCGGAACCTGCGGGCATGTCATGCACGCTCATCGCTTCTCCTCCCGCAGCTCGGAATAGAGATAGGGCACCATGATCGCCGCGATCCCCATCAGCATGATCATGGCCGAGGCCGAGCCCACCGCCATCTGGCTGCGGGTAAAGGTGTAGGAATACATGAAGGTCGAGGGCAGCTCGGTCGCATTCCCCGGCCCGCCGCCGGTCAGCGCGATCACGAGGTCATAGGACTTGATCGCCATATGGGCCAGCACGATCACCGCCGACAGGAATGCCGGGCGCAGCAGCGGAATCACGATGCGGCGATAGATGGTGAAGGTCGAGGCGCCATCCACCGTGGCGGCCTTCAGCATCTCGCTGTCGATGCCGCGCAGACCCGCCAGAAACATCGCCATGACAAAGCCCGATGCCTGCCAGATCCCGGCGATGGCGACGGTATAGATGGCCATGTCGGGCCGGACCAGCCAGTCGAAGGTGAACCCCTCCCATCCCCAGCCGCGCACGGTGTTCTGAAACCCCATGCCGGGGTTCAGAAACCATTTCCACGCCGTCCCTGTGACCACGAAGGACAGTGCCATCGGGTAAAGATAGATCGGCCGCAGCACGCCCTCGATGCGGATGCGCTGATCCAGCAGGATCGCCAGCAGCAGCCCCAGCGCGATGCAGATGATGATATAGAGCGACCCGAAAATCGCCAGATTTTTCAGCGCCATCCACCAGTTTGGTTGCGCGAACAGCCGCTCGTAGGCGTCAAAGCCCGCCCATTTATAGACCGGCAGGATGCGCGATGTGGACATGGACAGGACCGCCGTCCAGACGATGAAGCCATAGACGAAGATCAGCACCAGCGCGAAGGAAGGTGCCAGCACCAGACGCGGCAGCCAATCCTGCAGGCGTCGCAGCATGCCGGGGGATGTCGTGGCCATGGGCGCTCCTTGGGATGCGCGGATCGCCCGGACCGGGGGTCCGGGCGTCCTTTGGTCATTGCGCGGCGGCGACGGCCTGCGGCAGGCGGGTCAGCGCCTCATCGGTGGTGATCTGCCCGTTCAGATGCTGGGTCACCACGTCGAAGACGGCTTCTTTCACCGCCGAGGGCTGGCCATGGCCATGCGCCAGCGATCCGGCCAGCGTGCCGCCTGCGGCTGCCTCGACCAGATCGGCCATGCCTTTCTTGCCGCAATCGTCGAAGTCGGTATCGGGCACATCGGTGCGCGCCGGGACCGAGCCCTTCACCGTGTTGAACGCCACCTGAAAGGCCGGATCCTCGACTGCTGCGGCCATTTTCAGCTGCGCGCTGCGTTTTTCGTCATCGCCCAGATCGAACATCACGAACTGATCCGAGTTGAACAGGATAGAGCCCTGCGTGCCCGGAAAGCGGATGCAGACGAAATCCTCGCCCGGCACCTGATCGGCGCTCAGAAACTCGCCCTTGGCCCAATCGCCCATCTGCTGCGCGCCCGCCTGACCCTCGATCACCATGGCCGAGGCAAGGTTCCAGTCCCGTCCCGAAAAACTGCCGTCGAAATATTCGCGCAGCTTGCTCATGTCGTCAAAGACCTGCCGCATGGTGTCGCCGCCAAGCGCATCGGCGTCGGCGTCCAGCACGGCCTGACGATAAAAGTCCATGCCGCCGCGCGACAGCACCACCGATTCCCACAGCGTGCCGTCCTGCCAGGGCTGACCGCCATGGGCCAAGGGTGTGATGCCCTGTTCATTGAAGGCGTCCAGCATGGCGAACAGCCCGTCCATATCCTCGGGCGGCTCTGCGCCTGCGGCATCCAGTGCTGCCTTGTTGATCCACAGCCAGTTGGTCGAATGGACATTGACCGGCGCCGCGATCCAGTGATCGTCATATTTCGAGAAGGCCTGAATCGCCTCGGGGATCACCTCGGCCCAGCCTTGTTCCGCGGCCAGATCGTCCAAATTGCCCAGCACGCCCATCTCGGCCCAGTCGCGGATGTCGAAGCCCAGCATCTGCACGGCGGTCGGCGGATCGCCCGCCGTCACCCGCGCACGCAGCGCCGTCATCGCCTGCACACCCGAACCGCCCGCGACCGGCATGTCGGACCAGCCGACACCTTTGGACGCCAGATCCTCTTTCAGCACGTTCAGCGCGGCAGCCTCGCCGCCCGCGGTCCACCAGTGCAGGACCTCGACGCTTTCTTCGGCCCGGGCCGTGGCGCTGGCCAGAACGGAAATGGCCGCACTGGCCATCAGAATTCTACGCATTTTTCAGCCTCCCTCAGCCGGCCTCCACACCGGCGCATTATTTATAACGATTTAACATACCTTGGTGTCAAGTCTGCAATCATCTGTGGCGTCGAATTAAAATCTTTAATATTCATGCAAGTGAAGGTAACAAGGATAACGCTGCGGAAAGATGGCGGACATCCGGGTTGCTTGTATCGTTGTATATCAGGCGCCGATTGCCGCCGGGGAGGGGGAAAGATGGTCAAACGCGACCGGCCGACGCTGCGCACCGTCGCGCAAGCGACCGGGCTGGCGGTGACCACCGTGTCGCGCGCGCTGTCGGATGATCCGCGAATCGCGCAAGACACCCGCCAGCGGGTGCAGGAGGCCGCGCGGCAGCTGGGCTATTCGCCCGACCGGGCAGCGCAGAGGCTGCGGACCGGGCGCACCAATGTCATAGCCTTCGTGCTGAACCCGCATGAGGAAATTCTGGGCTATGGTTCGTCGATGATCCGGGGGCTGACCAAGGCGCTGCGCGGCACGCCCTATCATCTGGTGGTGATGCCGAACTATGCCGACCGGCCCGCGATCGAGCCCATCGAGAACGTGCTGCGCAACCGGCTGGCCGACGGGCTTATCATCTCTCGGACCACGCCCGACGACCTGCGCGTGCGGCTGATGCTGGAAGGCCGCTTTCCCTTCATCAGCCACGGCCGGACCGAGCTGGCGACGCCGCATCCCTTCGTCGATTTCGACAATTTCGGCTTTGCCCATGCGGCGGCGGCGCGGCTGATCGGGCAGGGGGCGCGACGCCCCTGCCTGATCCCGGCCCCCTCGGGCATGACCTTCGCCCAGCATCTGCGCATGGGTTTCCTGCGCGCCTGCGGCGAGGCCGGGATCGACGGGCTGATCCTGCCCGACGTCTCACTGGACGACCCGCCCGAGGCGATCCATGCCCATATCGGCGCGATGATCGCCCGGGGCACGCCCCCCGACGGCTTCGTCTGCCCGGGCGAGGTCAGCGCGATGGCCGTCCATGCCGCCTTTGCCGATGCGGGCCGGGCCGGCGATTGCCGTCTGGTGATGAAGCATACCTCGGGCATGGCCGGGATCATCCGCCCGCGATTCGACAGCATCTTCGAGGATCTGGCCGAGGCAGGCGAGATGATGGGCCGCCTGCTGCTGCGCGCCATCGCGGGCGATGCCCCGGCGGATTTGCAACATCTGTTTCCCGCCCCGCCCCTGATCGCGGGCGCCGCATATGAGGTCCGGCCATGACTGAACACACCATTCCCGCCTCTGGTCCGTGGTGGGGGACCGGGGCACATCGCGACTGGCTGCTGGCGGACGCCATGCGGCAGTTCCGGTTCTTTGCCCGCAGCCTCGATCCGGCGGGGGGCTTTCACGCGCTGGACCTGAATGGCGATCCCATCCCCGGCGTGGCGCGGGAACTGCATGCGACCACGCGCATGGTCCATGCCTTCGCGATGGCGCATCTGCTGGGCGTCAAAGGCGCGGACCGGATCGTCGATCACGGCATGGCGGCCCTGTGGCACCTGCATCGGGACAGCCGCCACGGCGGCTATCTGTGGTCGTTTGCGCCCGGAGGCGCCGCGCTGGAGGGCAACAAGCTGGCCTATGGTCATGCCTTCGTGCTGCTGGCGGCGGCCAGCGCGAAACAGGCGGGCCATCCCGATGCCGACCGCCTGCTTGCCGATATCCTCGACGTGATCGAGTCCCGTTTCTGGGACCACGACCACGCCCGCATGACCGAGGAATATGGCCGCGACTGGCGCGTCATCTCAGGCTATCGCGGGATGAATGCGAATATGCACATGTCCGAGGCGCTGCTGGCCGCGACCGAGGCGACCGGCGACCTGGCCCTGCTGCGCCGGGCGAGGGGGATTTTCGATTTCTTCATCGGCCGGATCGGCGCGGAACATGACTGGCGGTTGCCGGAACATTTCACCGACGACTGGCAGGTCGATCCGGCCTATGAGGGCAATCCGATGTTCCGCCCCGGCGGCACCACGCCCGGCCATTCCTTTGAATTCGCGCGGCTGCTGTTGCAGGCGTGGGATCTGGACGGGCGGCGGGACGCGACCCTGCCTGCATGGGCGGGCAGGCTGTACGAGCGCGCGTTGGGCGATGGCTGGCTGGATCAGGGCGGCATCCTCTATACCGTCGATCCGGGTGGAAAACCGCTGCGCCGCGACCGCTATTGGTGGCCGGTGACCGAGGCGATCGGCGCCGCCGCCGCCCTGCTGAAGGCGGGCGATGACCGGGGCGAGGATTACCTGATGTTCTGGCGGGCGGCAGAGCGTCTGTTCATCGACCGCCAGCGTGGCGGCTGGTTCCCCGAGATCGACCGGGACGGCGCGCCTTCGGACCGGCAGTTTCCGGGCAAGCCCGACATCTATCATTCGGTGCAGGCGGCGCTGCTGCCCCTGCTGCCCGGCCTGTCGGGCATGGCGCGGGATCTGTCGGCGCTGCGGCCCGGCAACCTGCCCGAGCTGAATCCGTGACCGGGATTGCCGGAAATTGCGCGGATCGGACCCCGGAAAGGCACATGAGCGGCTTGACTCCGGGGAAAATTTCAAGGGACGATGCGGCATGATCCGATTTATTGTTCTTGCCTCCGTCCTCGCGCTGTCCGCCTGTTCGTCCTCGACCACCACGACGACACGGGCGACGGGTGGGATATCCATCGGCGATCTGCGCGCGACCTGCCAGCAGGGCAACCGTTCGGCTTGCAATGCCGTGAGCGCCCATGACGGGCTGCTCTAGGTCGCGCTGCGACGGGCGCTGATTTCCCGCGTGTTTCGCGGATCGTTGCCGGGACATTCGCCACACCGGCAACGATCCGCAAATGTCATGCCGTCTTTACGCTGCGGGACTGTCGCGGCGTGCCGGGCCGTGTATAGATGGCCGCAGCCGCAATCCGTGGATTCTGTTGTTCGTGATCTGTGACAAGGCAAGGGTTCCGGCTGACCCGAAAACGCGGACAAGGGAACAGAATATGGGCGGCAAGCAGGCGATGGCCAGGATCCACATGCCGGGGGTCGATCCGGGCTTTGCCGCCTTGGGCGATGCGCCCGACCTGACCCCGGATTTTGCCGACAAGCCCGCCCTGAAGGCATTGATCGCCACCGATCATCCGCTGCACAACCTGCTGCTGCATCGCTTTCTCAGCGCCTATCGCGGCAATCGCCGGGCCGACAAAAGCGTGGTGCTGAAATCCTTCCCGGTGGTGGTCGAGGATTTCTCCTATTACGAGCGGCTGCCCAAGGCGGGCAAGAAGGTGATGATGGCCGGGGCCTCGGCCCTGCGGGTGCGCACCCGGCTGACCCGCAAGCTGAACGAGAAGAAGGCCATCGGCCAGATCGTCAAGACAACCGATCAGGCGCGTGCCAAGGGGGGCGTCCATATCCCCGGCACCGGTGCCGGTCAGGCGCGCAAGCTGCGGGACCTGCCTTTCTTGATCGAGACCAGAAATTTCTACAATTTCTATCACTTCACCACCGAAAGCCTGATCTATCTGCAAATGTATCTGGATCACGGCCTGACCGGGGAAATCCATTTCCTGACCGGCGGCAAGACCGAGGTAAAGGGCTATCTGGTGCAGGCGGTCAGGGACTTCTATCCCGAAATCGCCGATCGCGTGACATGGCATAATGGCGGCGCGGAATTTCCCCACGCCATCGTGCCGTTCAACAGCAATCACCTCTATCACGCCTGCACGCCCGACATCCTGCCCGATATCGAGGAACCGGCGGGCTTTGTCGGCGTGGCCACCGGGGATCTGCGTCCGGCCAGCACCGACAATTACAAGGCGATCTATCGCCACAGCCGCGACGAATATATCGACCGCCACCGCAACGCTGCCCTGCAACATGCGGCTTGCGAAAACCCGCTGACCCGCATCTATGTCGCGCGCAAGCCGGGCGATACCGTCAAGGAACGCGCCATCGAGGGCGAGGAAAAGCTGGTCGAGATGCTGCAACGCCACGGCTTTCAGACAGTCCATTTCGAGGACATGCCGCCGCGCGAACAGGCCGGGCTGTGCAATGGCGCCGAAATCATGGTGTCAGCCCACGGCGCGGGTTTCGCCAACATGCTTTATGCCAGTCCCGGCAGCCATTTCATCGAACTGAGCCATTTGCAGACCGCCCGCCACCGCTTTGACGATTTCAACATGCATGCGGCGGCGTCGGGAACGAATTATATCCGCTTTTTCGTCGATCACAGCGACAGCGGCGGCGAGGTGGACGCGCAGGACGTGCCGCAGATGTCCAGCGAGAACCATGTTGGGCTTTGCCTGTCAGAGGCGGCGATCCTGCGGCTGGAAGGCTATATCGACACGCTGGCGCATCCCGGCCGCTATCGCTCGTTTACCCGCCGCCTGAAGGCCAGCGTTGACCGGAATGAGGACCAGAAGGCCATGCAGATGATCCGGCGCAATGATCTGTATGCCCGGACCTGCGTGAATACCTGCATCATCGGCGGCGAGATCAACGAGCGCTGGCAGAATCAGCAGGGCGCGATGGATTTCTATCGGCGGGCGGCGTCGCTGGCCCCTTACCGGCAGGATGTCTGGGCGCGGATCATCCGGCTGGCCGAGGCGCAGGGGCTGGACAAGGAATTGGCCGAAGCGACCGAGGCCAGCCGGAAATATCGTCCTTTCCGCTGGATGCGATGGGCGCGCGACCCGGGCGGCGGGATCAGGTTCCTGAAGGGCTGAGCGGTCTGGGGCGCAGGTTCAGCCCGGCAATCGCCCGATCCACCTGATCGACCAAAGGCAGGGACAGATCGACGCGCAACCCGTCCTCGTCCGGGGTCAGCGGCTCCAGCGTGGCAAGTTGCGATTCCAGCAGCGCGGCGGGAAAGAAATGCCCAGGCCTGTTGCCGGTCCGCGCCGCCAGCAATTCGCGCGAGCCGTGCAGATGCAGAAACCCGACCCCCGGCGCGGCATCGCGCAGAATGTCGCGATAGGCGCGACGCAGCGCCGAACAGCCCGTTACCGAAGCGATGCCACGCGCCTGCAATCCGCCAATCTCTGCCGCCACCCGGCGCAGCCATGGCAGGCGGTCGCTGTCCTCCAGCGGCTGTCCCGCCGCCATCTTGCGGATATTGCTGTCGGGATGCAGCTGGTCGCCTTCGATCCACTGCCAGCCCAGCCGCTCGGCCAGCGCCCGGCCCACGGTACTTTTGCCGCAGCCCGAGACGCCCATCACCACCACATGCCGGATGCCGCCCCCCATCCCCGGCTCAGACCGCATCCAGCCCAACATCGCGCAACCGGTCCAGATCGGCCCATTCGGCATCGCTCAACGGAATACCCCCGGCCTGCGCCCGTGCCCGCGCGGCAAAGCGGCGCTGAGAGGGCAGGCGCGCGCCCTGATCCTCGATCCCGCCCAGCAATGTCTCGGCCGAGGCCATTGCCGCCGCCGCCCCTCCGGCCGAGAACCGTTCGGGCGCAAAGGCCAGGATCAGCTCTCCATGATTGGGCAGGATGGTGGTCGAGCCCAGATAATCCAGCGCCTCGCGGCTGGTGCGGTCGCCGATCATCGACCCGGCCAGCAATTCGATCATGATCGCGATGGCCGATCCCTTATGGGCGCCAAAGGGCAGCATCGCGCCATCCAGCGCCGCCTCGGGGTCGGTGGTGGGCTGGCCTTCGGCGTCCAGCGCCCAGCCTTGGGGCAGGGGCTTGCCCTGTTGGCGGTGCAGCTCGATCTCGCCGCGCGCGGCGACCGAGGTGGCAATGTCGAAGACGAAGGGATCGCGATCGGGCCGGGGCCAGCCAAAGGCGATCGGGTTCGTGCCCAGCAGCGGCGCGGTCCCTCCGGCAGGCGCCACCACGGCATAGCTGGGACACATCGCCAGCCCCGCCAGCCCCATATCGGTCAGCGCCTCGATTTCCGGCCACAGCGCGGAAAAATGGGTGCAGTCATTGATGACCAGCGCGGCCACCCCCAGATCGCGCGCCCGTTCGGCCAGAACCGGCGCCCCCAGCTCAAACGCCGCGGGGGAAAAGCCGCCTTGCGCATCGACCCGGATCACGCCTCCGCCCGCATCGTCCAGCACCGGATCCGAGGTCGCATCCACCTTGCCCGCCCTGATCGTCCGCAGCAGCCCCGCGATGCGATAGACGCCGTGGGATTTGCAGTCGTCACGCTCGCCCTTCGCGATCACCCGGGCAACCGCCCCGGCCTGCGCGGGGCAGGCGCCGACATTCAGGAAAATCTGTTCGATCCGCTGGCTCAGCGTCTCGAAGGGAATGGTGGTGCTGGACATGATCTCTCCGGTCTTGACCGCCCCAGCCTGCCTGTTCTGGCGACAACGGCAAGACCCAAGATTCGGGTCCGGGATTCAGGCGCGCTGGATCGCCCGCCACAGTTTGGCACGGGCCGAATCCAGCGCCGCCAGCGTGTCGATCTGCCGCGTGGCCAGCAGCCCCAGCCGCTGCGCATGGGTCAGCAGGATGGCCAGCATCTCGGTCTCGGTCAGCCCGATCCAGTCGGCGGGAACCAGCACCACCCGCTCGCGGCGCAACCGCTCGGTATCCTGCGACCAGACGGTGAACCAGCGCGGCCCGGCGCTGCGGATGGTCCAGCCCTCGGCCCGGATATCGGCGGCCAGTTCGGCGATGCCCAGCCGGGTCAGCCGGGGCATGCGCACCGGGCTGGTGGTGAACCGGAAAACAACATGCGCCAGACCGCAAAAGCCGCGTTCCGGGCCGGTCACGCGATGATGCCTGAAATCATGGTTGATATCGGGATACATCATCCACCTGCCCGCGCGGACCTGACCGCGCCCTGTGGCAGCGGGTCGATCCGGGCCTGCCACAGCGCCGGGTCCCGCCCTTTCAGCAATTCCTCGGCCGAGCCTTTCGGATCGGATGTCAGCACCGACAGCGGCGAGCCGTTGCGCCTGTGGATGCGTCCCGTGCGGCGATCGACCAGCGAAACCGCCCAGCAGCCTTCGGCATCGCCCCGCATCGCCGTATTCCGTGCAGTTCCGTTCATGTCAGCATCTCCTTTGCGCTGATTGCCCTGCGGCAATTCCTTAATTACGACATGAACGGTCGTGTTTTGCAAAAGAGAATCCGACACGAATTTTCCGCCCGAAAGAGCGGATTTTTCTCTGTTTCGGCGATTTGAGAGATCAGGGTTCGCTCAGTTCCTGCGGCAGGTGGCCAGCCGAAAGGATATCGGCCAGCGTCAGCGACTCGATGATGATCAGATAGGACCAGAAGATTTCGGCGAACATGCGACGGATGCGGCAGGTGGCCTCGTCGGTGCAATCGTCGCATCGCTGATAGGCGCTGCGTGACAGGCAGGGCAGGGGCGCAATCGGCCCGTCCAGCAGGCGCAACAATTCCGGGATCGAGACCAGCGCCGGTGGCCGGATCAGCAGATAGCCACCATCACGCCCCCGGATCGACCCGACGATCCCGGCATTGCGAATCTCCAGCAGGATCTGCTCCAGAAACCGCTTGGGGGTTCCGGATCTGCGGGCGATGGTGCTGATGGTCAACGGCTCGGGAACGGACCGCTCGGCCTCGTCCCCCAGAACCATCAATGCCTTGAGCGCGTATTTCGCCTTCTGGGTAATCATTCCCGAAAGGTAGATTGCCGCCGCGCGCAAGACAATCAGACGCGACGATCCGGGCATAGGATATTTTTCCATATATCGACGCTTTGGGGGAAATTTCATCCGCCCCCGCCCGGAAGGCCCGCGATCTTCCCTTCCACCCACGCGCCAGAGGCTATCATTTCCCCTGCACCGCCAAGTTTGGAACAAAAATACACGACCAGTTTGCTAGATTTAATGCAGGACATAAAGGAGGTCGCTTCGATGTATGATATCCAGACCGAACTGATCCTGCGACGCATGGACCGGCAGGCCGAGGCCGCAAGCAGCGCCCGCATGAGCCGGCAACTGGCGATTCTGGCCAATGTGGCGGTTTGGGGGCTGCTTCTTCTGCTGCTTGTGTGACCCGTCCCGAACGGCCCGCCCGAGGGGCTTTCATGCGACAGGGAATTGGCTAAGCTGAACCCTGACGGGGCGGCCATGCCCCTTGCATGACAGGAGGATGGGCATGTCGGTCAAGTCGCACAAGGGCGGGTCATTCAGCTGGGACGATCCGTTTTTCCTCAGTGAGCAACTGACCGAAGAAGAGCGGATGATCAGCGACAGCGCGGCGGCCTTTGCGGCTGATCGACTGGCCCCGCGGGTGCAGAACGCCTATCTGACCGAACATACCGATCCCGAGATCTTTCGCGAAATGGGCGCCGCCGGCCTGCTGGGCGTCACCGTGGCCGAAGATTATGGCGGCATCGGGGCGTCCTATGTCGCCTATGGTCTGGTCGCGCGGGAAATCGAGCGGATCGACAGCGGTTATCGCTCGATGGCCTCGGTGCAGTCCTCGCTGGTGATGTATCCGATCGAGGCCTACGGCAGCGAGGACCAGAAACGCAGATATCTGCCGAAACTGGCCTCGGGCGAATTCATCGGCTGTTTCGGCCTGACCGAACCCGATGCCGGCTCCGATCCGGCGGGCATGCGCACGCGGGCCGTCGCCTGCGATGGCGGCTATGTTCTGTCGGGATCGAAGATGTGGATATCGAACGCGCCGATCGCCGATGTCTTCGTGGTCTGGGCCAAGTCCGAAGCGCATGGCGGCAAGATCAGGGGATTCGTGCTGGAAAAGGGCATGAAGGGGCTCTCCTCGCCCAAGATCGAGGGCAAACTGAGCTTGCGCGCCTCGGTCACCGGCGAGATCGTGATGGACAATGTCGAGGTGGGCGAGGACGCGCTGCTGCCCGGGGCCGAGGGCATGGGCGGCCCCTTCGGCTGTCTGAACCGCGCGCGTTACGGGATCAGCTGGGGCGCGATGGGCGCGGCCGAGGATTGCTGGTTCCGGGCGCGGCAATACGGGCTGGACCGGCACCAGTTCAACCGCCCGCTGGCGGCGACGCAGCTTTACCAGAAGAAACTGGCCGACATGCAGACCGAAATCGCGCTGGGGCTGCAAGCCAGCCTGCGGGTGGGGCGATTGTTCGACGAGGGCCGCTTCGCCCCCGAAATGATCAGCCTGATCAAGCGCAACAATTGCGGCAAGGCGCTGGACATCGCCCGCATGGCCCGCGACATGCATGGTGGCAACGGCATCCAGATCGACTATCACGTCATGCGCCACGCCCAGAATCTGGAAACCGTGAACACCTATGAGGGCACCCATGACGTGCATGCCCTGATCCTTGGCCGGGCGCAGACGGGGATTCCGGCCTTTGGTTGAGGCGCCGCTGAAGGGGCTGCGCGTCGTCGAACTGGCCCGCATCCTTGCCGGACCCTGGATCGGCCAGACCTTGGCCGATCTGGGCGCCGAGGTGATCAAGGTCGAATCCCCCGAAGGCGACGACACCCGCCGCTGGGGCCCGCCCTTCATCACCCGAGCCCGCGCCGATGGCGGATCCGAAACCGTCGCCGCCTATTTCCACGCCGCCAATCGCGGCAAAAGCTCGGTTATCTGCGATTTCAACGACCCGACCGATCTGGAACGCCTGAAGGCGCTGATCGGTGACGCCGATGTGGTGATCGAGAATTTCAAGGTAGGCGGTCTGACGAAATTCGGGCTGGATTACGCCAGCCTGTCCACCCGCAACCCGGGCCTGATCTATACCTCGGTCACGGGTTTCGGACAGAACGGCCCGCGCGCCGCGCAACCGGGTTATGACTTCATGATCCAGGGCATGTGCGGAATCATGGACCTGACCGGCGACCCGCAAGCAGAGCCGCAAAAGGTCGGCGTCGCATGGATCGATATCTTCACCGGACTGTATGGCGTGATCGCGGTGCAGGCAGCGCTGGCCGAGCGCGCGCACTCTGGCCTCGGCCAGCATCTGGACCTGTCACTGCTGGATTGCGCGACGGCGGTGCTGGCCAATCAGGCAACGAATTACCTGCTGGGTGGAACGGTGCCGCACCGGCTGGGCAACGCCCATCCCAATATCGTGCCCTATCAGCTGTTCCCGGCATCCGACGGCCATCTGATCATCGCCTGCGGCAACGACCGGCAATTCGCGGCACTTTGCCGGGTGCTGGACCTGTCCGACCTGCCCGCCAATCCCGATTACGCCACCAACCCCGCCCGCGTCGCCCATCGCGACCGGCTGGTACCGATCCTTGCCGCAGCCACCGCGCGCCGCCCCCGCAACGACCTGATCGCGGCGCTGGAACAGGCGGGCGTACCCGCCGGGCCGGTCAATGACGTGGCCGAGGCGCTGGCCGACCCCCAGATCGCCGCCCGGGGCATGCGCATCATCCCCGAAGGCATCCCCGGCCTGCGCAGCCCCCTCAATCTGTCGCGCAGCCCGCTGACCACCACCCGCGCCGCCCCCGCCCTGGGCCAAGGCGAATGGCGCTTTCATCCACGATCCTGAAACACCCATCCCATCTCTGGTGTCGCAAATATCCCGGGGGAAGCCCAGCCAGCCCCATCGAGGGGCTGGCTGGGCTGGGGGCAGAGCCCCCGCGCCACTCCGAAAGGACAACACGCCTCAGCCACCGAACCCACGACGGACGCAGTCCTCGATGCCGCTGACCCGTCCGCCCTCGAAGCCCAGAACCAGCACGATCACCGCATGACGAAAGGGCGGCTCATTATCCTGCCACAGCCGGATGCTCAGCACGGCGCTGCCATCCGCCTGCCACAACAGATCGAAATCCGACCGGAGGTGATCGATATGATCGGGCAATTCGGTTGCATGCAGGCCGGTCAGAATCTCGCCGGCAACGACACTGATCTGCGCCTTGTCCATATCCAGACGCAGTCGCAGCGCGCCCGGCCGCTGCCCTTCGGTCATTTTGGCATGGCCTTCAGGCCCAGCAAGTCGGTCACCACCGACCCGTCATGGCCAAGATCCAGAAGGAAACGCTGATCGGGGCGGAAAAACCCGCGCCGCAAACCGAAGGTGACCGACAGAACCTGATCCCCTGCCCGCAGCCCGTCGCCCAGATCGGTGCCCGGCGCAAGATCCATCGCGGCCAGATCGGTGACGGCAACCCCTTGCGCGCCAGCCTCGGCCAGTCGCCCGGCCACCGCATCCGGCGCAAGTCCGATCAGTTGTCGGGCCAGTTTGGCGCGGGTCGCCTCAAGCGCGTCAGAGGGGTTCAGCGGCTCGGCGGCTGGGATCATGCTGGTCTCTTGGGCTGGCGGCTGTTGGGCAAAGGCGGGGGCGGTCAGGGCGATCAGGGCCGCCAGCAGGACAGGGCGCGGGATCATATCTTGATCCCTGAACCGGGTGCGTCCCCTTCGGGCTTGCGGCGGGGCAGGCCGACACGTTCGGCCAGGGACATCGCGAAAGAGTTGCTGTTGGGACCGGTGGGAACATAGCGGATCCGCATTGCATCCATGGCGTGGGATTGTGCCATCAATTCGGTGCCCAGATCACGGTTCATGTCGCGCAGGATAACATAGCGGTTGTCGGGCGCATATTCCCCGCTGCGGGCGAAATCCGCCGCATGGGCGGATTGCAGATAACCCATATCCCCCGAATCGGCGGGATCGGTCTCATGCCCGGCCTCGACGGGTTTCGAGCTGTCGCTGGTCGAGGCCCCCTTCAGCGGTCCCAGCACCCCCGCATCGCCATCGGGATGGGACGGAAAGGCGCTGTAGGTCGGCATCGCGCCGGTTCCGCCACGGTTCCAGGCGATCAGAAACAGATGGTGCCAGGAATAGAGATAAGGCACCCCGCCCAGCCTGCGGATCCCCATGACATAACGCCAGTCGGGACAGCTGTGGCAGGTGCGCCCGCCCGACAGCTCGGCCGGCATGGCGGCATCGTTGCTGCCCGATGAATTGCTGTTGCTGCCCGACCCCCGCGACCCCGACCCGGCTGAGGCGGAACCGCCCGAGCCACCTTGTGACAGCCGGGAACGGGCGGAATGCGCGGCGCGGCGGGCGCTGTCGCTGATCGAGGATGATGGGTTGGTCACGATCCGAACCTCACCTGACTGTGCAGCAGGTCGGGCGACACGCCCTGCCGCAGCCCGAACATGCACAGCCCATGCAGGATCTCGATCTGGGGGGACAACTGACCCGAGGAATCGAAACAGGCGCGCACCGTTTCATCCGTCAGCCTGTTTCCGGCGCTGTCGCCAAAAAATCCCACCATGCTGTAACTGATATCGACGCATTTCATGACGAAGCGATAATCCATTCCCACCAGTCCGAACCGTTCCTTCGCCAGCGCGTAAACAATGTCGGTATTGCAGCCCTTTAGAAACTCTTTTTCAAGCCGTCTCGCATGACGTAGCGCCACCATTGCCGTTCCTGCCTCGAACAGCAGGTCCAGATCGCCCTCGCGGTCGGGCGGGGCTTCGGGTGTGGCGCGCAGATCGGTGCGGGCGGTGATGATGCGCCCCTCGCTGGCCAGTGCAAAGCCGGTCAGATCCGCCAGAGGCGCCAGCATCCGGCGCCCTTCCAGAAACAGCACGAAATACAGAAAGAACTCGGGCTCCCAGAAACGGTTGAAATACCACTTTCCGTCGGTGTCCTGCACCTTGGTCAGCTTGCGCAGGCTTTGACGCATCGGGACCAGCGGCAGCGGGCTGCGCAGAAACAGCTGGCATCCGGGGCCGGTGCCCTTGGCAAATGCGCGCCGGTGCAGGCTGGTGGGCGCAAAGCGGGGGACCTCAGCCCCCGGAATGGTCAGGTCGATCAGCCAGGGCGCGGTATCGGCGCGGCTGTGATCGCTGTCCAGATCGAACAGGCTGGCGGCGGGCAGACCGGCGGCCGCGATATCCTCGGGCAGGCTGCCATGCTGCGAGGGCCACAGATGCGGGTCGATGACGGCGTAAATCCGATCCGTCCCGCAAGGCGCAAAAAGCGCATCCCGAAAGGCCGGGTCGATCCAGTCCGGTTGCGCCGATCCGGGGGGGTGGGGCAGGGTTTCGGAAATGTGGACGGCGCCATCGCCGGGATGGCCGGTCCAGTGTACCGGCCCCTCGCGCAGCATGTCCGATGCGCCGACCTCGGCAAAGCCGTCGCCTGTTTTCTCTTCGGTCAGCGATACCGACAGCAGTCGCCGCCCGTCGCGGGCCAGCCGGTGCCGGATAAGGGTCAGCGCATGATCGCCGTCCGACGCCTCGACCGCCCAGTCCGAGCGACCTTCGCGCCCCTCTGGATCGGTGAAATGGACCGTGGCGAAAAAAACCGACATTCAGGTAAACAATGAACCGGGAACCCGTGGCGAATGAAAAACAAGGCTGGGGCGAGTGGTCAGGACAGCGCGGCGCTGCCCTTGCATTCCGAGATGATCCCGCCGCAGCTGGTCTTGGCGCCGAAATAGCTGACCGGGCGCCCATCACACAGCGCGCCGGGATCGCCCTCGACGATGACGCCGCCGCAGGCGCATTTATCGCCTATTCGCGCAACGGCGCGACCGTCGATCAGGCTGCTGCCGCCTTCGACGATCATGTTGGTGCCATGTCTGGGGCACAGATGCTTGTCGCCGACCCGTGCGATGATCCGCATCCTAGGCCTCGTCCTCGAACCTGGCGCATTCCTCGCAGAGCGGCAGCCCCTCGCGCGCGGCCATTTGCAGCGTGGGCACCTGCGCGCCGCCCGATCCGCCCATGGTCACATTGCCCTTCAGCCGGATATTCGCGGCCTCCAACGTGATGCCGCTGGCGTCGATGGTCAGCTTGCCGCCCGGCCCCTTGATCTGCATCTTCTCGAAGGCCATCAGCGTGTGGCGGCGGGTGTTGTTGGTGATCGACTCACCCACATCCAGACTGAAGCGGCCGAAAACCTCGCCCTCGAAATTCCGTCCGGTTTCATAGAGATGGTCGGCAAAGATCGACTGCTTGTAAATATTGCCGACGCGGTGGATGTGGTCCTTGCCATAGTTTTCCTGCTGGCTTTGACCGACATCATAGAACATGTCGTTGCCGATGGTTTCCCGATGATCGTGACCGACGCTGATGGTCTTGTCATTGCCGATCGATTCGGACTGGTCATTGCCCACGGTCTTGCTGCGGTCATGGCCGATCGAATGGCTTTCATCATTCTCGATGATGGTGTTGTGGTCCTTCTGCGCATGCATGAAGACCTCTTCGCGCCCGGCCTGATCCTCGAACCGGAATTCGTTATAGCCGCCGCCCTCATGCGTGTCGGATTTGAAGGTCGAGACGGTCTTGTTCGCAGGCAGCGGATAGGGAACCTGATTGCGGCCGTTATAGACGCAGCCGGTCACCAGCGGCTTGTCGGGATCGCCTTCCAGAAACTCGACCACGACCTCCATGCCGATGCGGGGGATGACCATGCCGCCCCAGCCCTGACCGGCCCAGTTCTGGCTGACCCGGCAGCGCATCGAATGCGCGCCTTCCAGATCCCAGTGGAACCGGACCAGAATCCGGCCGAATTCGTCGCAGTCGATTTCGCCCTCGCCGACGACGACGGCGGTTTGCGGACCCTGCACCACCGGCACCGTGGTGCGCCGCGGCGGGGCCATGGGCGCGGTGTCGGGCATCAGGATGAAGCTGCCGGTGAAGGAATAGCCGTCGCTGTCCGCCCCGCCCGAGCCGTAAGCCTCGCTGACGAAGTGGTAATTGCCGCTGAGGCACAGGTAACGCTCGCCCGTGCCCGGCACCGGATCGCCCGCCAGCTGCACCACCTTGCCCGCCGCCAGCGACAGCGTGTCACCCACCGCGCGGTTGCGCCGATCGGCGCCGCGTTCCTGCCGCGTGCGCAGCCCCGACACGATCTTGCCGATATCCTGCGACAGGTAATCGCCGGGATAGTCGAAGCTTTCGATCTTGCCCTGCGCATGGGCGGCGTCGCCGGTCTTGTCGGTCTCCATCGAGGCGGTGGGCGTCTTGAAGTTGTAATCGGTCAGCCGGATCGCGCCGGTGGTCAGATTGCGTTCGGGCGCCCATTCCCAGAAATGCTCGCCTTCGGACTGGTGATGGCCGTCATAGCTTTTATAGGGGCGTGCGCCGATGCTGTCATGGGCCAGAACATCGTCGGTCAGCACCAGCGTGTGACTGCCCGGCTGGTGGCGGAAATGAAAGCTGATGCCGAACCGCTCCATCTGCCGCCGGGCGAAATCCAGATCGGATTCGCGATATTGGACGGTGTATTCCAGCTTGGGGTAATCCTCGGACAGCTTCAGTTCCAGCGCCGGATCGCCAAGCGGGGCGTAATCCGACAGCAGTTCCTGCAAGATCTCGACCACGGTCTTGTTGTGGAAAATCCGCTGGTTGCGCCGACGCGAGGCCAGCCAGAACCACGGTCGCAGCGTCAAGTCATAGCGGTGGCCGTTCTCGCCCGTGCCGGCCCAACGGGTCTGCGTGACGATCCCGTCGAATTGGCGGATGCCTTCGCGGCCCTCGATCTGGACCGTGGCATGGGTGCCGACCAGCTCGTCGAAATCGATATCGGCGCGACTGGCCAGCGCCTCGACCCGATAGTCGAACAGGTCGTTCAGGTGATCGCTGCCGTCAAAGCGCAAAAGCACGAGAACATCTTCGCCCAACACCGTCGTCAGGCGGCCAAGCCGTTCGCCTTGCTTGAATATGGGGGGCATCAAAACCGCTCCAGAAGACTAAATCGCTTTCAAATGCCAACAGAATGGCATCTTGTGGCGGTCAGGCCAAGCAGAAATGCACCTGTCTGGCCCCTTCGGCCCGAAGGGGTGCGGCGTGCTGTATGTTCAACGATGTTGATGATTGTTGAACATGGGTGTATTCAACAATCGAAAGGATTGTTGAACATGGCTGGCAGACCTGCGGTTCCGCGCCACGGCGCCCTTGCCCACGCGGCCTATCACGACCTGCTGCGCGCGCTGCGGGACGAGGCCCTGACCGATCTGCGCGGCACGCCCACGCGGGTCGAACGGGGCGGGCGGGTCTATTGGTATGACAGCTATCGCGTCGGCAGCGAGGTCCGCAAACGCTATATCGGCGAGGACAGCCCCGATCTGCGCGACCGCATCGCCCGGCATCGCGAAACCCGCGCCCCCGCCGAGGCCCGCCGCCGCGACCGCGCAAGGCTGGTCCGGCTGCTGCGGGCCGAGGGGTTTCTGGGGCTGGACCCGACGACCGGCAGCCTGATGGCGGCGCTGGCCGGGGCAGGGGTGTTCCGGCTGGGTGGCACCGTTGTCGGCACCCACGCCTTCCGGCTGTATGAGGGGGAGCTGAACCTGCGGTTGGGATTCGAGCAGACCGCGCAGACCGACGATCTGGACATCGCCAGTTTCGAGCGCCTGTCGCTGGCGCTGGAGGACACCACCGCGCCCCCCGTCCAGCAGGTGCTGGCCGAATTCGACTTTGCCGCCATGCCCAGCATGGAACAGGGCCGCACATGGCGCTGGCGGCAGACCAGCGGCACCGCTCTGGTCGAGTTCCTGACCCCCGCCTTTGGCGACGAAGGCCTGCGCGATCTGCCCGCGCTGGGGGTGCAGGCGCAGGCGCTGCGGCATCTCAACTATCTGATCGCGGGGCCGATTCCGGCGGCCATCCCCTATCGCAGCGGGGTTCTGGTGCAGGTGCCGCGCCCGGAACGCTTTGCCATCCACAAGCTGATCGTGGCCGAAAGGCGGCGCGACAGCGACCGGATGAAGGCCGCCAAGGACCGCGCGCAAGCCGGGTTCCTGATCGCCGCGCTGGCCGAGGACCGCCCCGACGATCTGGCCGAGGCGTTGGAGGATGCCCGCGCGCGCGGCCCCCGCTGGTCGGCCCGGATCGAGGCCAGCCTGTCGCGGATGCCGGACACCGCCGCATTGCTGGCCGGGCTGACATGATGAATCGCGTTCGACATTCAATCGGGTATAAGACACGGACATGACCGACGACGATGACCTGTTCCCGGACGACTTCGACGAGTTGCCCCCCCTGCCGCGCGCCGGGGCCGACCGCCGCCACCTGATCGAGCCTGCGGACTGGCTGCGCTTCGAGGCCGCATTGGCGCGGGCGCTGGCCGATGCGGCCATGTCGGTGGGGCGTCTGGATCAGATGTTGGCAGCGATGGATCGCGATGCCCGCGCGGGCGCCACGCGGCGGCTGGCGCTGATCGAGATCGAATCGATGCTGTGGGCGCAATCGACGCCGCTGCGCCGCGAAGAGATCGGCCGCGATCTGATGGAAGCCCGCGCCGACAGCGACCTTGACGCGATGGGTCTGGCGCGTTGGGCGCTGCGCAGGCTTGAGGGGCAGGGCAGCCTGACCGATCTGCGCAGCTTTCTGGCGCTGCGCCGCGTCGATGTGGCCGGGCTGGACGATCCCGTCGCGCCGCGCCCCGCAGGCGACGATTTCGACGCCGCCGCCACGTCCTTCCACGAGGTCATGTCACGGCTTCAGCCGCTGCACCCGCTGTCACGGGCCCCCGCCGCGCGGATCGGCTGGCGGCTGGCCGAGGTCTCGCCCCCCGAGGATCTGGTCGAGGCCGCCTGCTGGAATGGCCGCGCGATGGCCTCGGGCTGCGAGGCGCTGGCCTTCGTACCGCTGGGGCGGCATGGGCGGGCGGTCTGGAATGACGGCGCCGAACAGCCCGAGCGTCTGGCCCGGCATCTGGCCGCCGTCACCGCAGGCACCGAAGAGGCCCGGCTGACGCTGCGCCGCATCGCCGACTGGGCCGAGGATGCCCGCCGCCGCACCGCCACGATCAAGGGCGACAACCCCGCGCGGATCATCGCCGCGCTGGCCGCCCATCCGCTGATGAGCACGGCCATGGTCGAAACCGCCGCAGGCACCAGCCGCGCCACCGCCGAAAGGCTGCTGGCGCGGATGTATGCCCAGGGCGTCGTGCGCGAAGTCACCGGCACAAAGCGATTCCGGCTGTGGACCGCCGCCGCCTGAGCCGTTCCACTCTGCCGCGCGGCAAGGGAATTCCTTCCGGCAGCGTTTGACGCCGAGGAAGAAATTCCTTTTTTCTTTCAAGGATAAGGCGCAGGCCTTGAACCATCTTGCCGTCGGGCGCATCTGATCATCATGGGGGACGGTTTCCGCCCCTGACTCATCAGATTGCGGAGGGCGCCATGACTGCTGTCAGCCGACAAGACGACCGTTTCGAGGTTGACGCGACCCTGATCGCCGAAGGCTTCGATCTCGATCCCGCCTCGGTCGCGGGGTTCATGCGTGACGGCCAGATCACCAGCCGCTGCGAAGCCGGCGTGGATGCCGATTCCGGGCGCTGGCGGCTGACCTTCTATCATCGCGACCGGGCCTTGCGGCTGACCATCGACGGCGCGGGCCAGATTGTCAGCCGGGCGCGCTTTGCCGTGGCAGATCGCACAGCCGGCGCTGATCCAGCCGCCTAATCCTGTTTTCGCGACCCCAGAGGCCCGCCACGGGCCTGCAAGGCCTCGCTGACATGATCGGCATCGTCCAGCGCCTGCAACATCAGGGGCAGCACCAGCCGCCAGCCCGGACGGCGGCGGGATCGGGCGCGCCATGCCTCGGCCAGCGTCTGCGCCCGGCCCACCAGCACCGGCGTAAAGCGAACCACCAGCGGAATCGCGGTTTCCAGCAGATGCACGGGCAGGCCAAGGCGGCGCAGCGGCGCGGTCAGGCGATGGACCAGATCGGTCAGTTCCTCCAGCCGGGTGGTCATCGTCACCAGATTGGCCAGCGCGACCAGCGTCACCATCCGCAGCACGATCAGCAGCCCCTGCCACAGCTCATCCGTCAGCAGATGCCACAGCATCAGGATGACGACGAAGGGCAGCACCACCCGCAAGGCGCGCAGACCCGCGCGCAGAAACAGCCCCCCCGGCGCGGCATAAAGCGCCAGCACCACCGCCAGCGCCCCGGCATGGACCCAGGGATCCTTGATCAGGAACAGTCCGGTCGAGGCCACGCACAGCCCCGCCAGCTTGAGGCCCGCAGGCCAGCGATGGGCGCGGGTCTCAACCGGCGAGGTCAGCGATATCATCGAGATCCCCCTGCCGGATCATTTCGGCGGTGAAATCGGCCAGCAGGGGGGCGGCGGCACCCTCGGCCATGATCCGGCCACGATCCAGCCAGAACAGGTGGTCATAACCGGCCAGATCGCCGGGATCATGGCTGATATGGATCAGTCGCGTGCCGGAACGGTCCAGATGCCGGGCCAGTTGCCGCCGCGTCGGAATGTCCAGCCCGGCAAAGGGTTCGTCCAGAATCATCAGTTGCGGACGCATGGCCAGCACCGCCATCATGCAGACCAGATGTTTCTGCCCCTGCGACAGGGCCGAGACCGGCGCATCCGTCCAATGCGCCTTTCCAAAGGATTGCAGCATGGCCTGACCGCGACGGGCGGCCTCGGCCTTGTTCAGACCCTGCTGGCGCAGGCCAAAGGCGATTTCCTCGCCGACATGGGGAAAGATGATCTGATGTTCGGGGTTCTGGAACAGGATGCCCACGGTTTCCAGCGCCGCGCGGCGATCGCGGATGGGGTCGATACCGGCGATGCGGACCTGCCCGGATGTCGGTTTCAGCAAACCCGCCAGCAGCCGCGCCAGCGTGCTTTTGCCCGACCCGTTGCGCCCGACCACGCCGATACGGCGGGCCGGGGAATGCAGGGTAATGCCCGACAGAACCGGACGACCCGCGACCTCATAGCCCAGATCGTCCAGCCGGATCGAAAATTCCGCCATCTCGGCCTGATCCATTCCGTGCCACCCCCAGCGGCCCTTGCGCGAAGGCCGAAAACCTCGCGGCGTTATAATCCCGCCGCGCGGGCAATGACAACGCCGCCACTTTTGGTGCAGGCCAAACCGGTTGCCGAAATGAAAAAGGCAGCCCGAAGGCTGCCTTTTTCCGGCATGGAGGGCGCGTTATTCGGCTGCAAAAGAGGTCGCATATTGGCCGCACCAGTCCGACGATTTCACCACCGGCCAGAAGCCACGGGTATCGGCCTCTTTCTGGGTGATCGGCGGATTGGCCCGGCACAGGCCGGAATCGGTCAGATTGCTGGCAGAGTTGGCAACGTGATCTTCATAGAACGCACAGGCGCTGCAAGCGGCATGGGCCATGTCATTTTCTCCTGACTTGCTGTCTTCGAATTGGGTGGACGGCTGGCTGGCGGATGCTGGCTGGCTGTCCTGAGGGTGATATAAGGCGCCACATCGCAAACGTCAATAAAAAATCAATAAAAACAAATAGTTGAGTGATTTGATCGGCTGTTATTGACCAAGGAAATCGCTCTGGAATCGGGGTGGAATGCGAATTTCCGATGCAGTTCCGATGCTTGCGCCAACCCGGTCAAAAGGCGAGGATTTTACTGGGTCGGCGCGGTTGCAGGCCAGATCGGGCGGGTCGTCCCGCAACCCGGCTTCAGGCTTCGCGGATCGCAGCGGCGATGCGGCGAATCCCTTCGGGGATGCGCGCGGCGGAAATCGAGGAATAGGCCAGCCGGAAAAACCCGTCGCCCTGATCGGGGCGGGCAAAGAAGGGCCAGCCCGGCTCGATCAGCACATCGCGCGTGCGCAGCAGATCGGCCAGCGCGCGCGAGGGCACGGGCGAGGCCAGCCAGAAGCTGGACCCGCCGGTCGCGCCGCCTGCCATCTGCAGCCCCTCTTGCGCCATGGCCGCCAGCATGACCGCCCGCCGCTCGGCATAGCTGCGCCGCATCCGCTTCATCTGCGCGTCGTGATGGCCAAGCGACAGGAAATGCGCCAGCGTGCGCTGCATATGTCCGGGCGGATGGCGCAAGGCCAGCCCGCGCAGCGCCCGCGCCTCGGCGATGAAGGCCGGATCGGCCACGACATAGCCCAGCCGCAGCCCCGGAAAGACCGATTTCGAGAACGACCCGACATAGATCACCGCCCCCCCCCGATCCATCGCCTTCAGCGCCGGAGAGGTCGCCCCGGCAAATGACAGCTCGAATTCGTAATCGTCCTCGATCAGCGCGAAACCATCGGTCAACGCGCGATCCAGCAGCGCATGGCGGCGCGCCAGCGGCATGGTCGAGCCGGTCGGGCATTGGTGACTGGCGGTGGTAAAGACGGCGGACAGCCCGGCGGGGATCGCATCGGGCGGCAGGCCCTGCGCATCGACGGCCACCGGCAGAACCTGCGCGCCGTCATGGGTCAGGATTTCGCGCAGACCGGGATAGCAGGGATCCTCGATCGCGCAGCACCGCCCTGGCCCCAGCAGGATCTGCGAAATCAGCCACAGGGCATTCTGCGCGCCAAGGGTCAGCAGGATTTCCTCGGGTCCGGCGCGGATGCCGCGGCGGGTCAGGATGTGGCGGGCGATATAGTCGATCAGTTCGGGGTCGTCCTCGCCGTAAAGATCGCCGGTCAGCGCGTCGAATTCGCGCCGCCCCAGCGCCCGGACCGCGCAATCGCGCCATGCCGCGTGGTCCACCAGTTCCGGGTCGGCCTGACCATAGACGAAGGGAAAGCGGAAACGCCGCCAGTCGGGCACCCGGTCGCGCCGCTGCGCCCGGGTAAAGCGGCGGTTCAGATGCCGCTGCCAGTCAAGGCGCGGCGTGGCGGGGGCAGGGGTGCCCGCATCCGGCGCAAGCTCGATCCCGTCCGAGATGTAATGCCCCGAACGGTCACGGCTGCTGAGGTAATCCGTCGCCACCAGTTCCGCGAAGGCCTGCGCCACGGTAACCCGCGCCACCCCCAGATGCCCGGCCAGCGCGCGGATCGAGGGCAGTTTCTCGCCCGGCCGGAAACGCCGCGCCATGACGCCCTCGATGATCTGCCGCCGCAGCTGCACCTGCAACGGGATGGCGGCATGACGGTCGAGGATGAAGGCTTCGGCGGGAATGGGCATGGCTGATCCGTAACGCTGGCCGGGGCGATCAAGCCCCAGCCAGCGCCACGGATCAAGGGGTCAGGAAAAGACCCGGGTCAAAGCACCGTCCATGGCATCGGTGATGCGGTCGATATCGTCCGCCGTGGCGATCAGCGCGGGCGACAGGGTCAGCGTATTGTTCAACCCCTCCATCGAGCGGTTGGTGGCGCCGATGATGACACCTTGCGCCAGACAATCGGCAACCACGGCCTGCACCTTCTTCTCGTCCATCGGCTCTTTGGTCTTGCGGTCCGCGACCAGTTCGGCGCCGCAGAACAACCCCTTGCCGCGCACATCGCCGATGACGGAATGCTTTTCCATCAGCGCATTCAGGTTCGCCATCACCCGTTCGCCCATGCGGGTGCAGTTTTCCAGCAGGTTCTCATCCTCGATGATGCGCATGTTTTCCAGCGCCGCCACCGGGCCCGCCGTGCAGCCGCCGAAGGTCGAGATGTCGCGGAAATAGCTCATCCCGTCCTCGGGCGCGTCCTTGAACATATCAAAGACACGCTCGGTGGTGACGGTGCAGGAAATCGCGGCATAGCCCGAGGCCACGCCCTTGGCCATGGTCACGAAATCGGGCTCGATCCCGTATTGCTGATAGCCGAACCATGTGCCGGTACGGCCAAGCCCACAAACCACCTCATCAATATGCAGCAGTATATTGTATTTGCGGCAAATTTCCTGAACGCGCTGCCAATACCCCTCGGGCGGGGTGATGACGCCGCCACCCGCCGTCACCGGCTCCAGCACGATGGCGCCCACGGTGTCGGGGCCTTCGCGCAGGATCACCTCTTCGATGGCATCGGCAGCACGTTCACCATAGTTTTCCACATTCCATTGCGCCCGATATTCAAGGCAATGCGGCACCATCACGAAACCATCGGGATAGGGACCATATTGCGCCGCCCGCTGCCCCTGACCCGAGGTCGCCAGCGTTCCCAGCGTGGTGCCGTGATAATCGCGGTCGCGATACAGGATCTTCTGCTTGGCCCCGCCGTAATGACGCGCCGAGATCTGACGCACCATTTTATAAACCTTTTCATTCGCTTCGGAACCAGAGTTCGAGTAATAAACCCGACTCATCCCCGGCATCTTCTCGATCAGTCGTTGCGCGAACAGCGCGCCCGGAACGGTTCCCGCCGCGCCCGCGTAATAGTTCAGCTTGATCAGCTGATCGCGCACCGCATTGGCGATGCTTTCGCGGCCGTAACCGACATTCACCGTCCAGACCCCGCCCGACACCGCATCAAGGAATTCACGCCCGGTCGCGTCCCACAGCTTCATCCCCTTGCCTTCGACAAAGACGCGCGGGTCGATGGTCTCGTATTGCTTGTGCTGGCTGAGGTGGTGCCAGACATGCTCGCGGTCGGCGGCGACGACCCGGGTCAGGTCATTGATGTTCAGATCGAGGGTCATGGCAAGGCTCCTGCAAGACGGTTCCGCCAAGGCTGCGCCGCCCGGACGAAAAGCGATAGGGTCAGTTGTATTCATCATATGGGGCCAGTTGCCGGAAGCACCCGCCGGAAAGGGGTGACGAATTAACCATTGGGACATAAATATGACGCAATCGCGGCGGGTTGGTTTATGCTGGGCGGGACCGAAACCCGCATCTGATACCGTCAAGGAAGGGGGGAATATGCCGGTCAGATCAACGATTGCTGCGTTTTTTCTGGGCGTGTCGCTGGCGCTGGCGGCCCCGCCGTCGGCCCGTGCCGACGAAAGCCCGCAGAATCAGCCCGGGCTGGCCCCGGACACGCAGCTTTGGGGGATCGGCTCAACCGCGTGGCTGTGCTTTCAGCCGCCCTGTGGCTGGCGCGGCGTCTTTCCTGTCGATGACGAAGGCACGCGGGGCCGTCCGCTGTCGATCCATGACGAACCCGACCCTCCGGCGATGCGCGGCATGCCCGCCGATCTGGCGCGGATCCGCGAGACCTATGCCGATCATGGCTGCATTCTGGCCGAGGGGCATTTCGATTATGGCATTCTGAAGGTCCGGCGCATCGCCGGGGATTGCTGAAACCGGTCAGGCCGTGCCCGCAAGCTGTCCCAGAATCGCGCACTGGGGATCGTCATTGCCGTGGCATTCGGCGATCAACCCCTCCAGCGTCGTTTCCAGCTTGCGCAATTCCTCGATCTTCGTCCGGATTTCGGCCAGATGGTCGATGGCCAGCGCCCGCACATCGCGGCTGGCACGGTTCTGGTCGCAGTAAAGCCCGATCAGATGGCGGCATTCCTCCAGCGAGAAACCCAGCTTGCGGGCGCGGGACAGAAAGCGCAGCCGGGTCAGTTGCTCATCATCGAAATCGCGATAGCCGTTATCGCCGCGATCTGCACTGACCAGCCCGATTTCCTCGTAATAGCGGATCGTCTTGACCGGCAGCCCGGTCACACGGGCGGCCTGACCGATATTCATGGCGCTCTCCTTGTTTCGGCGGCATCCGCTGTTCGATTTGGCCACAGGCCGCGCCGAAATCAACCGACAGAGGGCTGGGCGGCCAGTTCACGGTCGATCATCACCGTCAGGTTGCCGCGCGAACATCGCTCGACCCGCGCCTCGACCTGATAGACCTCGGCCAGCATGGCGGGGGTCAGCACCTGAGCGGGCTGGCCGTGACTGTGCAGCCCGCCCTGATGCAGCACCACGATGCGGTCGGCCCATTGCGCCGCCAGCGCCAGATCATGCAGCACCGCCAGCACGACGCGGCCCTCGGCTGCCAGCCGCCGCAGTTCCGCCAGCAGCCGCACCTGCCGGGCCAGATCCAGCGCGCTGGTGGGTTCGTCCAGCAGCAGCAGGCGCGGATCGCGGACGATGGCCTGCGCAAGGCTGACCATCTGCCGCTGCCCGCCCGACAGCTGATCCAGCGGACGCAGCGCCAGATCGGCGATCCCCAGCCGGTCAAGCACCGCCATCGCCGCGGCGTCGGCCTCGGCCGCAGGAGTCTCTCCGGTGGCGCGCAGGGCGGCAAGGATGCTTTGCAGCACGATCAGCGACGACCCCGAGGGCAGGGTCTGCGGCATGAAGCCCACCAGCCGCGCGCGCTCTGCCCCCGGCAGATGCGCCAGATCGCGACCGTCCAGCGTGATGCCGCCGTGATAGCTGCCCAGTTGCGCCACCGCCCGCAGCAGGGTCGATTTCCCCGCCGCATTCGGCCCCGCCAGCACCGTCACCTGACCGGCGGGCAGATCGGGCAGCGACAGCCCGTCAAGGATCACCCGCCTGCCATAGCGGATCGAGACATCCCGCACCGACAGCCCGTTCATCGTCCCGTCCTTCCGCGCAGGATCAGCGCAAAGAAGATCGGCAGCCCGATCAGCGAGGTGACCAGCCCCACCGGCAGCAGCACCCCCGACACCACCGTCTTGGACAGGGTCGAGGCCAGCGACATCACCAGCGCCCCGGTCAGCAGGCTGGCGGGCAGGAAAAAGCGGTGATCCTCGCCCACCAGCAGCCGCGCGATATGCGGACCGGCCAGCCCGACAAAGCCGATCACGCCCACCATCGAAACAGCGGTGGCCGACAGCAGGCTAACCCGCAGCAGCGTCCAGCGGCGCAGCGAATGGACATTGACGCCAAAACTGCGGGCCTGATCCTCGCCCATGCGCAGGGCCGTCAGACGCCACGCGGCGCGGAACGAAAACGGCGCGGTCACCGCCAGCACCAGCGCCAGCGCCATCACCCCCGGCCAGCTGGCCGCCGCAAGGCTGCCCATGGTCCAGAACACCAGCTGTTGCAGCGCATCCGCCGAGGCGATGAATTGCAGCAGCGACAGGAACGCCCCGGCGGCAAAGTTCAGCGCGATGCCGAACAGGATCAGCACCTCGGGGCCACCGCCGCGCAGCCGCCCCAGCGCCTGCAACAACAGCAGCGCCCCCAGCGCGAACAGGAAGGCATTGGCCGAGATCGACCAGCGGGCGGGCAGGAAAGGCAGGGTCAGCCCCAGAATGATCGCGGTGGCCGCCCCCAGCGCGGCGGCGCTGGAGACACCCAGCGTAAACGGCTCGGCCAGCGGGTTTTCCAGCACGGTCTGCATCTCGGCCCCAGCCAGCGCCAGCGCGGCGCCGACCAGCAGCGCCATGATCGCGACCGGCAGGCGCACGGTCCAGACGATCACCTCGGTCGCGCGCGATACCTCTCCGCTGCCGGTCAGCGCCCGCAGCGTTTCCGACAGCGGCAGGCCCGCAGGCCCGGTCACCAGATCCAGCAGCACGCCGAAGGCCGCGATCAGCGCCATCACGCCGACCAGCACCGCGCGGCGCCGGTTCTGACGGTGGTAAAGGTCCAGCAGCGCGGCGCTCATTCCCCGGCCTGCACCCACCAGGTCCCGGACACGCTGACCGGCAGGAAATCGCGGTCGATCAGCTCCAGCGTGCCTGCCGGATCCAGATCGGCAAACAGTTCGGGATGAAAGCTTTGCGCCAGATATTCGATCAGCGCGATATGGACCGGGCTGTCGTTGAACATATGCCAGATGCCGGTCGCATGACCCTCCTCGATCGCGGGCAGCGAGGAAAAGCCGGGCGCCGACAGCAGCCGGTCGAAACTGGCGCGGGCGGCATCCGCATCCACGCCAGAGCCCAGCACCAGCCCGTCGCGCCCCGCCATATGGGTGCCGCCGGTGGCCAGATAGATGTCGGGATCGGCGGCGATCAGATATTCCAGACTGACATTGCCCAGCACCCCCTGCACCACGCCCTCGGCAATGTTCTCGCCGCCTGCGGTGGTCACGAAGTCATGGAACACCCCCGACCCCACGGTCGAGCAGCAGTTCTGCGCCGAGGCATGGGCGTGGATGAAGACACGCGGACGCACAATCGCGGGATCGGCAAGCCGTTCGGTGATGCGCGACAGCCGCGTGTTGTAGAAATCGGCGAATTCATCGGCCTTTTCCGCCGCGCCGGTCAGGTCCCCGAGGATTTTCAGGCTGGGCAGCGAGTTTTCCTGCGGATGGGCGAAGAAATCGACATAGACGACGGGGATACCCGCCGCCTCGATCTGTTCGCGGGCGCGATCCATGCCGGGATCGCCCTGATCCATCAGCGACAGGACCAGCAGGTCGGGTTCCAGCGCGATGACGTTCTCGACCGAGATGTCGCGATTGCCCGAACCGACCGGACGGATCGCGTCGATGGCCGGAAAGCGCGCGCGATAGGCCTGCTGGGTGGGTTCGTCCAGCGCCTTGTCCAGCCGCCAGCCCGCCACCAGCGACACCGGATCGTCATGCAGCAGACCCAGCACGGTCAGATGCCGCCCCTCTCCCAGCACGATGCGGGTGGCGGGGGCGGGCAGCGTGACCTGACGGTCCAGCAGATCGGTGACGGTGACCTGGGCCTGAAGGGGCGCGGCCAGACCGCACAGGGCCAGACCGTAAAAAGCCAGTCCCGGCATGGCGGTGAAGCGAAGTCGCGGCATCGTCCCTCTCCTTCAGGGCCAGCAATCCGGCCCGACTCTGTAAAATGGCGAGGGCGGCCGATGCCGCCCGCGCCCTCGTCCAGTCTTGCCGGTCTTTTACTCTGCGACCGGCTGGATGCGCCAGATGCGATCGCCCTTTGGGTCGTTCTCGCCCATCGACTTGTTGACGGCATAGATGGTGCCGTCGGCGGTCGCGCGCGCCTGATTGGGGAAGCTGCCATTGTCCAGATTGGCGACGATCTCGCCTTCGGTGCTGACCACGGTCAGCGTGCCCGCGCCGCGATTGCTGACATAGGCATTGCGCCCGACCGGATCGAAGGTGACGTTCAGCGCACCCGCGCCGACCTCGACATCATGCAGGACCTCGCCCGATTCCGCATCGACGATCAGCAGGTTGTCCGTCCCTTGCGAGGCCACGAAGATCAGCCCGTCCTGCGGATCATAGGACGCGCCCGAGGCCGAGACCGCGCCGGTCAGCGCGATCACCCTGGCCTCGCCGCTGTCCAGATCGATGATGGCGGCTTCGGGGGTGGACAAGCTGACGGTGACCAGCGTGCCGCCCTCTTCGTCCAGCGCAAGGCTCATGACCGAGAACTCTTCGCCGCGCAGTTGCGACGGCACGGTGATCGGTTCCAGCTTGTCCAGCGTGGCGGTGTCGAACACCTCAATCACGTCAGAGCCGGTGGCGCTGGCATAGGCGTGGCCACGGGTCTCGTCCACGACCACGTCGCGGGCATGGTTCACGTCGCCCGGCTCGAACTGCTTGACCAGCGACAGGTCTTCCTGGCTGTAAACGGCGATGGTGTTCTGGCGGGTATTGGTCACCCAGACATTGCCATTCGCATCATCCACATCGACGCCATAGACGGCGAACACACCGCCATCGCTGCCGTCGGGACGCGCGGGCGCGGCCTCGGGCGTGGTGCTGGCGATGGTTTCCAGCGTTTCCGGGTCGATCTTGATCAGCGCCGATTCCCTGACCGGCGGGCGGCCAACGGCGGCCGTCACGAACAGCGCATTCGATTCCGTGCTGAGGGCAACCTGATAGAGGCCCGCGGTCACGGCTTCGCTGGCGATGTCAAAGCGGTCCTCGTTCGAGACCGGGATCTGCGGCGAGACCTTCAGGTCCACCACCGTCGCGGCGGCCGGGTTCTCGGCGATGACGACGATGGGCTGCAATCCGGTCGAGGCGGCATCGTCCACGGTCAGTTCGAAGCTGATTTTGCCCTCGTCATCAACGGTCAGCGGGCCATCGGCGTTCAGCACCGAGGTGCCGCGCATCAGGGTGATCTGCTGGCCGGGCACCAGCCCCTCGCCCGAAATCACTGCCCCGGAACCGGGATAGACCGGCTGGCCACGCTCGGCCCCGGCGGCACTGACACGGCCCTGAAAGACATCCGAGGTCGGGGTGAAGATGCTATCGGCCAGAACCGGCTGGGCCGCAAGGCTGAGCGCAAGCGCGGTGGCACCAAACAGGGCACGCAAAGATTGACGCTGAAGCATGGTCTTGAATTCTCCTGACTAAAGGATCGCTTCGGGCTTGTCCGGTGATACGGTCTGGCTTCGATCCCGTGCAGCAGTATATTCCTGACCAAGGTTGTCAACATCTGAAACCCATGACACGGGGCGACAATGGCAGAAAACAGGAAAGGGGCCGGACAGTGACGCAGACAGGCAGGGATACCGGGCGCGTGGGGCCGGAACATGCGCGGGCGCAGGCGGAGCTGAGGATTTTCGGGGAAGATCTGCCGACCCATATCCTGTCGCAAAAGGTCGTGGATTGCGGCCCCGGCCACCGGCTGTTTCTGGCCGTGCCGCGCGGCGAAGCGCCGCAGGCGGGCTGGCCGGTGATCTATCTGCTGGATGGTAATGCGGCGTTCGATTTTCTGACGCCGGAACATCTGGCGCTGGTGCCGGGACTGATGCTGGTCGGCGTTGGCTATGACATCGACCGCCAGTTCGCCCGCGAAAGGCGCACGCTGGATTTCACCGCCCCCGACGGGCCGGGCGACGGCATCCGCCCCGATCCGGTCCATCCGGGCCGCATGGCGGGCGGTGCCGCGCAGTTTCTGGACCGCCTGACCGGCCCCCTGCGCGCCGCAGCCGAGGCCGGTCTGCCCATCGACCCCACGCGCCGGACCTTGTGGGGGCACAGTTTCGGCGGGCTGTTCACCCTTTATGCGCTGCTGACGCAGCCCGACAGTTTCGCGCGTTTCGCCTCGATCAGCCCGTCGATCTGGTGGGACGAGCCGTTGATCCGCCGCGTCGCCGAACAGGCCGGGCCGATGGCGGATGCGCCGCCCCTGCTGGTGGCGCTGGGGAACAAGGAGAAACGCTCGGGCAGTTCCGGCCCGCCGCCCGACGGTCCCGCCCCCGCCACGCTGAAATTCGTGGCCGATCTGCAAGAGGGCACCGGGCTGTCGCCGGATCTGCATGTGCTGCCGGGGCTGATCCATATCCAGACCATCGCCGGATCGCTGCCGCTGGCCTTGCCTTTTGCGGCGGCGTAAGCCTTAGCCCATCCGCGCGGCCAGCAACGGCGCGATCAGTGCCGATGCCTCGGCCGAGGTCATATGCGCGTGCAGGAACGGCACCTCCAGCGCCTCGACCCGCGCGGCATAGGGCTGCCACAGGGCCGCCGTCAGATCGCGATCCCTGTGATCCAGCGCGGCGCGGATATGGGTCAGCGTGGCGGCGCCGTGGCGGTGATGATGGCCGCGCACCAGCCGGTTGGTATCGGTCACCGTCCGCACCACCCCATCCAGAACCGGCGTGGGAAGCGCCCCCAGCGTCGAATCGCCCGCCCGCAGGAAGGCCACCACCTTGTCGCGGCTGTCCAGATCGCGATGCGCCTCGGGGTCGTAACCGGCGATGGCCAGCAGCGCACGCAGGGCAGCCACGGGATCGGGCGCGGGCTCGTCGCGCCAGACATCGGCGGGATAGCTGTCCAGCGCCGCGACCAGCCCGACCTCTCGCCCCATTGCCGCCAGTTCGACCGCCATGGTCTGCGCGATGATGCCACCGACCGACCAGCCCGCCAGATGCACCGGCCCCGAAGGCACCAGAGCGACGACGCGGCGGACATAATCCCGCGCCAGCGCATCGAGGCTGTCAGGCAGGGGCTGCGCCGCATCCAGCCCCGGATGCTGCAATCCCCAGACCTGCCGCGCGGGCGCGATCAGCCGCGCCAGCCCGCGATAGCCCCATGCGATACCGCCCGCCGGATGGATCACGAACAAGGGCGCCGCGTCGGGTGCCCCCTCGGCCAGCAGGATCAGTGGACCCAGACCGTCATCCTGCGTCTCGGCCTGCAACGCCTGCGCCAGTTGCGACAGGACCGGCTGTTCAAAGATCGTGCCCAGACCGGGGTCGCGCCCGGTTTGGGCCTCGATCCGCTGCGCCAGCCGTACTGCCGACAACGAATCGCCGCCAAGCGCAAAGAAATCGGCCTCGGCCGGGGCGGGTGCGGGCAGGTGCAGGATATCCGCGAACAGCCGCGCCAGCATCTGTTCCATCGGCGTTTCAGCCGCGCGACCGCTGGCGGAAAAGACCGGCGCGGGCAGGGCCTTGCGGTCCAGCTTGCCGTTCGAGGTGACCGGCAGCGACGCCAGCGCGATCTCTGCCGATGGAAGCATATAGGCGGGCAGCACCGCCGCCAGTTGCGACGCCAGCGCGCCCTGGGTGTAATCGTCGGATGGCACCAGATAGGCGACCAGACGCTTGTCGCCCGCCCGGTCCTCGCGCGCCAGCACCACGCATTCGCGAGCCAGTCCGGTGGCGATGATGGCGGCCTCGATCTCGCCCAGTTCGATCCGCAACCCCCGGATCTTCACCTGATGGTCCGAGCGACCCAGATAGACCACCGCCCCGTCATCACGTCGCCGCGCCAGATCGCCGGTGGCATAGAGCCTTTCGCCGGGCCGCGCCGGGTCGGGAATGAAGCGTTCGGCGGTCAGGTCGTCACGGCCCAGATAGCCGCGCGCCAGCTGCACCCCGCCCAGATAGAGATGCCCGGCCAGCCCCGGCGGCACCGGGCGCATCCGGTCGTCCAGCACCTCCAGCCGGGTATTCCAGACCGGCCAGCCGATCGGCACCGGATTGGCACTGTCGTCGGGCGTGGCGGGCCAGTAGCTGACATCGACCGCAGCTTCAGTCGGCCCATAAAGATTGTGAAGTTGCGCGTTGATCTTGCTGTGAAAACGGTCGCGGTGATCGGCGGTCAGTTCCTCGCCCGAACAGAAGACGCGGCGCAATTCCAGTCCGTCGGATGCGGGCGAGGCCAGAAAGGCCGACAGCATCGAGGGCACGAAATGCAACGTGGTAATCCCGTGGCGGCGGATCGCGGCAGCGATCTGCGCGGGGTCGCGATGGGCGCCGGGCGCGGCCATGACCAGTTCGGCCCCGGCCAGCATCGGCAGGAAGAATTCCCACACCGAGACATCGAAGGTCGCCGGGGTCTTTTGCAGGATGCGGTCGCTGGCATCGACGCCGTAATGCGCCTGCATCCACAGCAGCCGGTTCACGATGGCGCGGTGTTCGACCATCACGCCCTTCGGCTCTCCGGTCGAGCCAGAGGTGAAGATGACATAGGCCAGATCGCCGGGCGTCGTGCCGGTGGGGCCTGGCCGCCCCTGTTCCGGCCAGTCATCGGTCAGCAGCAGCGCCGCATCCGCCGGAAACAGCCCGGCCAGGTCGGCAGAGGTCAGCACCGCGACCGGCTGCGCCCGCGACAGGATGCGGGCGATCCGCTCGGGCGGGTGATCGGGGTCCAGCGGCAGATAGGCGGCGCCCGCCCGCAGAACCGCCAGCAACGCGATGGGCAGATGCAGCGAGCGTTCCAGCGCCACGGCCACCAGCCGATCCGGCCCCGCACCCAGCGCCTGCAACCGCGCCGCCAGCGCCGCACTGAGCCGATCCAATTCATTGAAGTTCAGATTATTGTCGAAGAAACTTAATGCTGTTTCTTCGGGGCGAGCGACCATCTGCGCCTCGATCAGCGCGGTCAGGGTCGTGTCTGTCAGCGGATGGCTGGTGTCGTTCACCGCATTGGTCGCCGCGATCTCGGCCGGGCTGGCGGTGGGGATCTGTGCCAGATTGTCGGCCCGCAGCGCAGCCGACAGAAAGGCGATCAGTCGCGCCGAATGTCCGGCGATATCGGTGGCGGTATAAAGCGCCGGATTCGCATCGACCTCGAACAGCAACCCGGCCTGCGGATCGCCCCGGAAGGTGAAGGTCAGATCATCCACCGCCCCCGCGCCAAGGATGTGCAGCCCGACTTGCAAGCCCGGAAAGACCGGCGGGCGGTCGAAGGGCTGCACATTGACCAGCGGGCCATAAAGCCGCCGCGAACCACCGATCAACCCCAGATCGCGGCGCAGATATTCGCTGCGGTACAGCCCATATTTGCGGGCCTCGCGCATCAGGGCGGCCTGATCGCGCAGCCAGCCGGGCAGGGGCGCGCCTTCGTCAGGGCGGATGCGATGCGGCAGCACGTTCATTGCCATGCAGGGCAGTCGCGCGATCTTACGCCCGATCCGGGCCATGAAGGGCAGGCCGATCACCGCCTCATTGCCGGTCCAGCGGGCCAGATAGGCCCCGGTCAGCGCGTTCA